>JAFDYM010000534.1 GCA_018267435.1 Bacteroidota bacterium
AGGTAGCTACGGGCAATACAGGTGCTTCGCTCTTCTTTACTTCTTCCTTGCGCTTCATGCTGTATTTGTTGTTCCATGCCGCATTGGTAAGGTCTATGGTTTGCATTACGTTATCGGCTACCATTTCGTTTACGTTATACTGTATTTCATCAGCAGTACCGCCTATCATTTTACGTATTTCGTAGGCACCGTTCACTACTCGGCGTTTTTCTATATAAGGTATGTTTGGTAGCATATCGCCTGCTTCTACAGCCGAGCATGGCACGGTGTACACCTTCATTTTACCTTGGGTAGAAGAAGTATCGTAATAGGTATATACTGGTATAACACCCCAATCGCCTACATGTGTTTTACCTGTATAGTTATTTTTCTTCAGTTCCATATCTATGAGAAAACCATTGCGGTTTGTTATCTCATCGTTGCTGGCTACAAGGTTACCAAGCGAGTATGCTACTATACCATCAGTCGACTCCCCGTTGGCATTTACATAGTTCATCATGTCTATACGCATGGGTTCGTTAGGGTGTGTGCCCACTACTAGGTTTACACCAAGGTTATAGCACTTGCGCGCTAGGTCCATTTGGTAATAGGTAGGTATATCTTGCTTGTTTGCACCCCAGTCGAAGTACACTATGATAAAGTCGGGCTTATAGGCTTTTGCCATGCGCATATCTTTCTCTATCTGTTCTTCATCTATCTCGTTTATAAAAAAGGTGCGCGATTGCTCGGGGCGTTTGTTCAGTGTGCCGTAGTTCAATATAGCTAGGCGGAAACCTTTGCGATTAATGATAAGCGGATAGTTGCCCATGCGCTGCATATTATCGGCAAATACCCCTGTATACTGTATGTCGAATTCGTTCATTAAGTCGCGTGTGCGGTTGAACGATTCGCGGCTTACGCTGGCCGAGTGTAGGTTGGCATTCATCAAAGCATTGATGCCGCTATACTTTAAGGCTAATGCAAACTCATCGGGCGCAGAATACATGTTTTTAATATCGCCGCCGAAAGAGGTTTTAAGGTTGGCAATGGTTATATCGCCAAGGCTAAGTATAGGCTGTATATACTTTAGCTCATCGCGAAAGTTGTACGTGCCGGTAGCCTCATCGTAGCAGTAGTTAATGTGTTTTTCGGTTTGGTATATGTTGCCGCCTATTATCAAGTGCAAAGTACGTAGCGAATCGCCTGTTGGGCCATTAACGTCCACATCCACTTTCTTTTTAAGCAAGCGCTGTTTGGCTTTCATCAGCGCATCGCCCTCGCCCTGTGCCACCGCAGTAGCTACGCATAGCATGGCCATGCATAGCCATGTTAGCCTTGTCAATATCCTATGTTTAATACCTATATTTCTTTTCATTCCTATTTTCCTGCTAGTTCGAATATCTCGGCGTTCTCTACTGTCCTGTTTCCTTTATCTGTGCCAGTACCCAGCTTTATCATTTGCTCGGCCAGCATATCTACGGGTGTACCGCGATAGGCTTTCAATGGGCCTGCAAATAAAAACGAAAGTTTTTCAGCCACAAACCTGCCTATCTCTTCGCCTGTGCGCTGCTCCTTTCTATCGCCTAGCAATATCGAAGGGCGGAAGATGATAACGGCCTCGTAGCGTAATGCTTTTATCGCTTCTTCCAGTTCGCCCTTTGTTCTGCTGTAGAATATGCCCGATTTAGCATCTGCACCCATCGATGATACCAAGATGAACCTTCTTGCCCCATTCCATAAAGCCAATTCGGCTATTTGCAAAGGGTAGTCGTAGTCCACTTTTTTGAATGCTTCTTGGCTGCCTGCTTTGCCTATGGTAGTGCCTATGGCGCAGTACACATCATCGGCCTTTAGCTGTGCTTTGTATAGCTCCAAGTTGCTAAAATCTACCACTAAGTTTTCCAACTTAGGGTGCTGCATGGCCAGCGGCTTGCGCACTACGGCTATCACCTTACTGTAAGTAGGGTTGTTCAGCAGTTGCTGCAACACTTGCTCGCCTGTAAGGCCCGTGGCGCCAATTATGAGTGCGGTTCTTGTATTCATATTATTATTCAAATTTAAGTAAATAATAAAGCCACACTTTCCACACATCAACAACAATAGTTAAAAGTGCATAGCAGTGCTTAACATTGTTTTTTACAAACAATGCAATAATGATAGTTTAACGATTAATTTATGTGTTCTTTTTTACAGGTAAAGGCTTAGTCAAGCAGTGTGTTTGCTAAAATGAAAGAGATTTTAAAGACTTTTCATCCAAATTTTGCCCTAAGCTTGCATTGCTTTCATCCATTCCACCCTGTCAAAGTACACCTCATTGCGGCTTATTTTCCCCTCTGTTAGCTCAACTATATCTAGCCCATATTCTGTTATGCTTTTATCGCCCACCGGTATAGTGGCCTTCCACTTCATTGTGAAGCCTTTTGCGGTATCCATTACCTCTACAGCTTCCCACTTCAAGGTGGGGTTATACTTCAGCAGTTTGCTAAAGTATGCTCGCAGTTGTTCATGGCCTTTCAAGCCCTGTTTCATGGCAGGGTCAAGGTAAAAGGCATCATTGGTATAAAATTTCAAAAGCTGTTCTGGTTGGTTGCCTGTCCAAGCAGCCAACCATGAATCGCAAAATTGTTTTGTATTGAAAGATGTAGTCATGGTTCGTAGCGTGTTTTTCTATAGTTTCAAAGCTAGTAAATAGGGTAGAATTTCTCGGCGTATATACCAAGAAGATAAGGATGTTTACCTTGTATAAGGCAGTTTAGCATTCATAACACAAATAAAAATCCGTTTTAATTCGTGTCATCCGTGTTCTATAGTGGCTAATTTATTCACCTTTCACGTTTAACTTTTCACCCTTTTTACTTTTCGCATCTTTCGTTTATCTTCATCATCCCGTTTATGAAGGTAAAGGTTTACTTCTTATTGTTTTTCAGTATGCTATACGCAGGGCTGCGCGCGCAAACCGAGCCGCAGTACACGCAGTATATGTATAACCGCTACCTTATAAACCCTGCCTATGCAGGTAGCGAAGATGCGATAGAAGTAGCCCTACTACACCGCAGCCAATACGTGGCACTTGCCAACAGGTTTATAGCTACCCAGGGTTTTAACTTCAACATGCCGATATACGCTGCTAGTAGCGGTATAGGCCTTACAGTGGTTAACGACCTAATAGGTTACCAACGCAGCACTTACATAGCGCTTAACTACGACTACCGTAAAAAGTTTAAGTGGGGCAACATGGGTATAGGTATAGGCGCAGGTATAATACAAACTGGCCTAGCAGGCGATAAACTACGTGCACCAGAGGGCGACTATAACGGTGGCATAAACCACAATGATGATTACCTGCCTAATAGCTTGCAACAAGGTATAGCACCCGATTTATCATTCGGTATTTATTTTAACAACGAGCGCTATTACGCCAGTGCCGCCATGAATCATATAGCCTTTTCATCGGCTAAAATAAACGGCACCAATGCAGGCTTGAAATTGAACTATGCGCGCACGCTTATGTTTAGTGGTGGTTACGACTTTTCTATTGGTAAAAAGCTACGCTTAATGCCTAGTGCATTTATAAAAACCGACTTGAAGAAAGTGCAGGTAGATGTGGCTGCCACCTTCACCATTATCAACAATATCATCGCCGGCGTTTCGTTTAGAGGATATACTAAGAAGGCGGTAGATGCGTTAGGATTGGTTTTAGGAGTTAGGTATAAAGGATTTCAATTAGTATATTCGTATGATGCGAACGTTTCGTACCTCACTTCGTTTAACACTGGCAGCCACGAAATTAGCTTACGCTATCGGCATCCATTAGGCAAAAGAGAAAGCAAGGGTTACTTTTACCATAATCCAAGATTTAACTTATAGCGAGGTGAAAAATCGAAACAATGAGGGTGAGAAAATCGTATTTAACAGTTTATTGAGCGAATTTTTTTCTATTTTTTTTGCAAAATCAAAAGTTCATTATATTTACGCTTCTTATTAATAAAACGGGGAAAACTATCAAAACCAACAACATGAAAAAACTCCAAGGCCTTATCACTACTGCAGCCGTAGCCCTATTACTGGTAACGGCAGGCTGCAAAGGCGGTTACAACGGGCAGCTGCTTGGCGAGCAAGACAGGCCAAGCTGGAACCCAATCACTCCTTACGGAATGGTATTCGTTCCATCTGGTGTTCTACACATTGGTCCTAGCGATCAAGACGTGAATGCTAGCTACCAAGCACGTGCTAAACAAGTGTCTATTGTAGGCTTTTACATGGATGATACTGAAATTACAAATAACGAGTACCGTCAGTTCATTAACTGGGTGCGCGACTCGGTTGCACATAAAACCCTAGGCCATACCCAAGGCGGTGGCGAAGAAGGTGGCGAAGGCGCTATCGACTGGAACCAAAAAATTGAATGGGGCGGCGGCCAAAAAGGTGGCGAAGAAGGTGACGCTAGCTTAGATGAAATGTACCTACCTGAAGACGAAAGGATTTGGGGCAAGAAAGAATTTGACTTGCGCAAATTGAAGTACGACTACGAGTGGTTCGACTACAAAGCTGCTGCTGCTACCAAAAACCGTGGCAAGAGCCGTACAAGCTTCATACACAAAGAATCAGTTGACGTATATCCTGATACTTTGGTTTGGGTACGCGACTTCTCATACTCATACAACGAGCCAATGACTCGTAACTACTTCCACCACCCAGCGTTCGATGATTACCCTGCTGTAGGTGTAACATGGCACCAAGCTAACGCATTCGCGTTCTGGCGTACCAGGTTGTGGGAAGACTACAAAACTCCACGTGGCGAGCCTTTGATGGATATCTTCCGTTTACCTACCGAGCACGAATGGGAATACGCTGCTCGTGGTGGCAAAAAATTGGCTCCTTACCCTTGGGGTGGTCCTTATGTACGCAACAGCAAAGGCTGTATACTAGCTAACTTTAAGCCTGGCCGTGGTAACTATCCTGAAGATGGTGGTTTCTACACTGTACGTGCCGATGCTTACTGGCCTAACGATTACGGTTTATACTGTATGTCGGGCAACGTAGCTGAGTGGACTTCATCAGCGTTCTACGAAAACTCATACTCTTTCATACATGACTTGAACCCGGACATACGTTACGATGCGCAAGAAAGCGAACCAGAAGCTATGAAGCGCAAGGTAATCCGTGGTGGTTCATGGAAAGACATAGGCTACTATATTGAAACTGGCAGCCGCCACTGGGAATACGGCGACTCGGCTAAATCATACGTAGGCTTCCGTTGCATCACTACCTTCCTAGGTAGGGATATTACAGACTAATACTTACTTAAGTAGTTGACAGAATTTTATTGTATTTATTCATTGATTAAGTTTTTTAACCTAAAGACTCAATATTCTCTTTATTTAACCCTAAAAACTAAAAACTAAAATGGCTCAAGGAAAATCGTTTTTTGAATCAAAGTCAGGCAAAACCTATTTGAATTATGCATATAGCGGCGGTGCTGCCGTGGTAATTCTAGGTGCACTTTTCAAAATTATGCACTGGCCAGGTGCTAACTATATGCTTATTGCAGGTATGGGTACCGAAGTTGCTATCTTCTTGATATCAGCTTTCGAACCTCAGCACGATACACCACTTGAATACCAGTGGGAAAAAGTATATCCTGAATTACAAGGTGAAGCTCCAGCTGCTAAAACTTCAGGCAAGCCACTTACTCAACAATTGGATAAAATGCTTAGCGATGCTAAAGTTGGTCCTGAATTGATCAACAGCTTGGGTAAAGGCTTTACTACACTAGGCGAAAGCGTAGGTAAGTTGAACGACCTTACCGAAGCTTCTGTAGCCGCTAACGATTTCAGCAAGAGTGCTAAGAACGCTGCTGGTCAAATAACTACTTTTGCCCAAGCTGCTGCAACCGCTACTACAGCTGTAGGCCAAATAGGCGAAGGTGCTACACACACTAAAGTGTACCACGAGCAAGTTCAGAACATGGTGAAAAACCTAAGTTCATTGAACGCTATATACGAACTAGAACTACAAGATAGCAACAACCACTTAAAGGCTATGAACAAGTTCTTCGGTAACCTTAACAACGCGGCTCAGGCACTTTCTGAAACTGCTACCGATGCTACTAAGTACAAAGACAATCTAGTAACATTGAACAAAAACTTGACTTCATTGAACCAAGTTTACGGTAACATGCTATCAGCTATGAAAGCTGTTTAGTATTAAGCAGAAGTTGAACTAGTATTTTTATTGGAAACCCGAAAAACTAAAAAATAAAGAAATGGCAGGTGGTAAATTAACCCCTAGGCAGAAGATGATTAACATGATGTATCTCGTGTTAACGGCCCTTCTAGCCTTGAACGTTTCGCAAGAGGTATTGAACGCCTTCA
>JAFDYM010000535.1 GCA_018267435.1 Bacteroidota bacterium
GCTTCGTTCGATTATCACCGCATAGATATGCGACCGGGCGACCTAGTAAAACTAGATATACTTTTGAACGCCGAGCAAGTAGATGCCTTCAGCAGTATGATACACCGCACCAAGGCCGAAGACTTTGGCCGCCGTATGTGCGAAAAACTGAAGGAGATAATACCTAGGCAGCAGTTTATGATACCTATACAGGCAGCCATAGGCGCTAAAATAGTAGCCCGCGAAAACATATCGGCTATACGTAAAGACGTTACAGCGAAGTGTTATGGTGGCGATATAAGCCGTAAGCGCAAACTATTGGAGAAACAGAAGAAAGGTAAGAAAAAGATGCGCCAGTTTGGTAAGGTGGAAGTGCCGCAAGAGGCATTTATAGCCGTACTAAAACTGAACGACTAATACCGGTCATGAAAATAACGCCTTGGCATATAGTAGTAGTCATAGTATTATTTTTTTCACTAAACGAAATACTATCCATGTACAAGCAAACTGGTTTTGCAAGTACGCTTCTAATGACCAGCATATTTATACTGATAGCGTTTGTCATAAGGTGGTTAATATTGAGAAACAAGCAATAGCCTTTTGAACGGCACATTAAAACCCGTATGTTTATTGTATGATTACCAAGAAATCGAAATACGCGATTAAGGCGCTCATTTATCTTGCCAAAAAGAAAGAGACCAATACCCCTGTGCTTATTGAAGAAATAAGCAAGGAAGAGCGTATACCTAAAAAATTCTTGGAGGCTATATTGCTTGACCTGCGCAAGGCAGGCTATCTAGGTAGCAAAAAAGGCAAAGGAGGTGGTTATTACCTTATAAAAGCCGCCGAGGATATAAACATGGCCGAGGTACTTCGCATATTCGATGGACCTATAGCCCTTATACCTTGTGTAGCCCATAAGTACTACGAGCCTTGCGAGGAATGTCTAGATGAAGTAACCTGCCCTATACGCGAGGTGTTCCGCGTGATACGCGAGCAAACCGTAGCTACACTTAAAGAGAATAGCTTCAGCGAGCTACTTAGCAAAGAGAAGAAGCTTAAGAGGTATAGGAAGGGTTGATATCTCACATCCCCTTTTGATTTTAGTGCTTGATTTTGTATTTCAAGTACTAAAAATCTGTACTTGAAATACCTGTTTTATACTCAATGCACTAGTCTTTTTTCTAAAACCAACGCTTACGCACAAAAAAGAAGCCCAGCAATACCGAGAATACTATACACAGCCCAAACACTGCCACAAATGCAAATGGGTGATGCTCGCCAGGCAATTCTACGTTCATGCCGAAAAAACTGGCAATAAGCATTGGTACAGTAAGTATAATGGTTACAGAAGTAAGGCGCTTAACCACTTCATTCAAGTTATTGCTTATTATAGAAGCAAAAGCATCCATGGTACCGCTCAATATGTTGCTGTACATCTCGCTCATCTCCAACGCCTGTTGGTTATCTACTATTATATCTCGCAGATGATCCATGCGATCTTCGTCCTGTATTTTAAGGAAGTTACTGCGCTGTATTTTCATAAACAGCAAGTCGTTGGCGCGTATACTGGTAACGAAATAGATTAAACTCTTCTGTATATTCAACAACTTCAGCAAATCTTCGTTACGGCTTGAGGTATTCAAAGCCTTTTCGAAAGCATAACGCTTGTTGTTCAAAGTACGTAAGCTCTCCGAGAAAACGTTCACGTTCTTTTCAAACAAAGCCAATATAAACTGCTCCTGATCCTCGGGGTTAAAGTTCTTTTGCGCTGTGTGCAGAAAGTAATCTATAACTGGATTTTTGTACGGACTAACCGTTACTATGTATTCCGGTGTACGTATTATACCTATAGGTATGGTTACTATTAAAGCCTCGCTATCGCTTAAACCTGTATTCTCAACCGGGGTTTTTAATACTATTAAGTCTTTGCCTTCATCGCTCTCGTAGCGCGAGCGCTCGTCAATATCCAAGGAGTCGGTTATGAAATCGATGTCAATATTAAGCTGCTCGCTCAGTTTCTGTGTAGCTTCGTTACCGAAGGGGCCATACACGTGAATCCAACAGCCCTTTTCGGGTGCTGCAATCTGCGTCAACCCACCATTGTTTTTCTTTAAGTAAACTACCATCGTCCATTTATAAGGGTATTGGTGAAAAGGGGCTGCAAAAGTAATCTTTTATTTAAAAAATAAAGAGATTAAGTGCATTAAGAAAATTTGATCGATAGTCTTTAATGATAGCAGCACTATACCCTTGTACATATAAAAAAAGCTGCCGTGAAAACTCACGGCAGCTCAATTCAACTAAACACAACAAAATTTAAATTATTGCTTACTGGTTTTGCCAGTGTAGTTTTTGCCATTATCTGTTACATTGAATATATAAGTACCTGCCGGCAAACTAGTAGCTACTCGGTTTAATGCAGATACATTCAACTTATGCTCGCTTACTATTTGGCCATTGGCAGTAAGTATTTGCAAGCTAGGTGCCGTAAGTTCTGCAGCGGTAAGATCAACTACAAAATCGTTACCGCTCCAGTATGCTTTTATCATTTGTGCTGCAGCATCGCTTATACCTGTACCCTCAGTAACTATTACAGTTACTTCGTTTGACAGTACAACATCGTTGATAGCATTCTTTACCTCGGCCACTATGTAAAAAGTACTAGCATAGTTAAACTGCGGCGAGTAAGTAGTACCTGTTTGGCTAGGTGTAACAGGTCCGTAGAACGAGCCTTGTATTTCGCTAAACATCCAAACTATGGTTGAGTTAGGATGCGTTGATACAACACTCAACTCAGTACCTACCTGGTTTATAAATAGGGTTTGGTCAGCAGCAGGGCTAATGGTAGCCGCCAAAGGAATTATTTCCAAATCAGCGCCGTTATCTGTACCTATTATTGCAGGATCGCTAGACGTAACACGTATACGGTAACCGTTACCAGCAGTAGCAGTATTAGGTATAGTAGCAGTAATTGGCGCCACTGTAGTACTGCTTAAAGTACCTATGGCTATTGGGTTGGCAAACGAGCCGTTCTCATCAGATAGTTCAGCAGTAAAAGTGTTTCCAGCATTAAATACTGCGGCAGAAGTAAACGGAACGTTAACCTGTACATTAGCCGATGCTGATACATAGAATGGAGAACCGACTACAGTACCTGTAGTAAGGCTAGTACCATTTTCAACTACTATAGTTACCTCATTGCTGGTTACATCATCATTGTACTGGTTAGTACTTACTGCTACTACGTAGTAGGTGCCTGGTGTAGCAAAATTAGGAGTATAGCTTGTGCCCATTTCCATAGGGCTAAATGCAGTGTAAGGGCCACCTGCGGTAATGCTGTACATCCACTCGGTACTTGCAGTTTGCGATGTAGTTACATTAAGTGCCGAACCGTTGGTACCCACAGTTATAGTTTGTGTAGTAGCAGGTGCCACACTGTTATTGAATTGGTCAACTATCAAGTCGCTGCCGTTATCGTTACCCAATACATTAGGGCTGCTAGCTACTACACGTATGCGGTATGCAGTACCAGCCGGTGTAGCAGAAGGTATAGTAGCAGCTATTGAGCCTGATAAAGTAGATGTAACACTACCTATATTTAGTGGAGATGCAAATGAACCTGTAGCATCTGATAACTGTGCAGTAAACACGTTGCCGTTATTGAATGCGCTACTTGTAGTATAAGGTACAGTAACCGCAGCACCTGGTGCCGATGGGCTAAACTCGAAAGGCGAACCTGCAATAGTGCCTGTAGAAAGGGTAACGCTACTTACTGAAATCTGAACTTCGTTGCTGGTTACGCTTAAGCTGCTTATAGTGCTAACTGCTACTACGTAGTAAACACCACCTGTAGCAAAGTTAGGTGTATAAGTAGTACCCGTTTGTGCGGGAGCAAAAGACGAGTAAGGTCCGCCGCTAACTGTAGCATACTTCCACTCGCGTGCAGAGCCTGCAGGGGTTTCGGTTACAGTAAGTGGTGTACCATTAGTGCTTACTAGCAAGCTTTGTGTACTAGCCGGAGCTATACTATTGCCTACTACATTTATAACCACTTCGTTGCTAGTAACAGTAAGTGAACCAGGGAAGGTGCTAACCGCCACTACATAGTATGTACCTGGTGCAGCGAAGTTAGGTGTGTAAGTAGTACCCGTTTCAGCCGGTGCAAATGAAGTGTATGGCCCACCGCTTACAGTAGCAAACTTCCATTCGCGGCTTGTTACACCGCTTGCTTCAGTTACTGTAAGTGCAGTACCGTTTGCATTAGCGGCTATAGTTTGCGCAGTTATGGGTGCAATGCTGTTATTAACTAGGTTAATGCTGATGTTGCTGCCGTTATCGGTAGCAGTAAGTGCAGGGGTGCTACTTACCACGCGTATGCGGTAGCCTGCGCCTGTGGCTGTGCCAGCAGGTATAGTAGCGCTTATAGTGCCAGATGTAGTAGCAGTAACCGAACCAATATTAACTGGCGCAGCAAAAGAGCCTGAAGCATCTGACAGCTGGGCTGTTACAGTATTACCTGCCGTGTAAGTACCTGTAAGGGTAAATGGCACACTTACGCTAGCGCCTGCCGATGCTGACACATAATAAGTAAGAGGGTTTATAGTACCAGTAGCGATAGTTGGGTTATAAATAGCCTCTATATCATCTAAATAGAAAGTACTGCCGCTAGATCCGCCTGTTTGGTTTGAACTACTTGTAGTAGTAATCAATATATATTGTGGTGTGCGGGTATCATTAGCATTGTATACAAATGGCAGTGCAACGCGGGTCCATGTGCCTACTGTTGCA
>JAFDYM010000536.1 GCA_018267435.1 Bacteroidota bacterium
ACAAGCGCGAGCATTGGTTTTTCGATGGTGCTGAAGAAGGCACAAAAGAAGTATTTAAGAAGAAGCTACAAGAATACTATTCTATACGCTGCGTGCCGCAGATATTGGGCCCGATATACGAGGCTATAAAAGCGGCGGCAGATGTGGTAGAAAAGGAATTCAATTCTGCTAACGATAATCCGATAGTAGATGTAGCAAGCCGCAGTGTGTACCACGGTGGCAACTTCCACGGTGATTATGTAGCCTACGAAATGGATAAGCTGAAAATAGGTGTTGCCAAATTGAGTATGCTAATAGAAAGGCAGCTTAACTTTTTGGTTAACCCTAAGCTGAACGACATATTTCCTCCGTTCCTAAACAGGCAAACATTGGGCTTGAACTTTGGTGTACAGGGCATGCAGTTTACGGCAGTAAGTACTACTGCTGAGAACCAAACATTGTCGAACCCAATGTCAGTCCACAGCATACCGAACAACAACGACAACCAGGATATAGTAAGCATGGGCACCAATAGCGCGCTAATGGCAGGCCGTGTTATCGATAATGGTTTCCGCGTGCTGGCTATACACTTAATAGCTGCTGCGCAAGCTGTAGATATAAGCGGCGAGCACGATAAATTATCGTCGCGTTCGAAGGCAATATACAAGGCAGTGCGCGCCATAAGCACACCTATTACCGATGATGTACCACGCTTTAACGACATTAGCCAATTAACTAACTATCTGCAAAACCATAACCTGTGAGCAACGACAAGAAATATGCACTGGTAACCGGCGGCAGCCGTGGTATAGGCAAGGCTATAAGTATAGCATTGGCTAGCCAGTTGGGCTACCATGTGGTAGTTAACTATGTAAGCAACGAAGCCGCTGCCAACGAAACCATTGCAGCTATAGAGGCCGCAGGTGGTACAGGCGAGTTGATCAAGTTTTCGGTAGCAGATTATAACGAAGTAGAAACCGCCATAAACAACTGGCGTACTAATAACCCCGGCGCAACTTTTGAAGTGCTGGTGAACAATGCAGGCATAACCAAAGATGGTTTGCTGCTGTGGATGACCGAAGAACATTGGGATAGCGTGTTGGATACAAGCTTGAAAGGCTTCTTCAACGTTACCCGACAAATAATACCAGAAATGGTAAAAACCCGCTATGGCCGCATCGTTAACGTGGTGTCGCTTTCGGGTTTAAAGGGTATGGCGGGTCAGGTTAACTATTCAGCATCTAAAGGTGGTGTAATAGCAGCTACCAAGGCCTTGGCGCAGGAAGTGGCTAAACGTAAAATAACCGTAAACGCCGTGGCACCAGGTTTTATTGATACGGACATGACGAAGGATCTTCCAAAAGAAGATTTGGTTAAATTGGTACCTGCAGGCAGGTTTGGTTTGGCTGAAGAAGTAGCAGATTTAGTAGCATTTTTAGCTTCGAAAAAAGCTAGCTACATAACAGGCGAAGTGATAAACATAAACGGAGGTTTATACTCATAATATGAACAGGCGCGTAGTAATAACAGGAACAGGTTTGTACTCATGCTTAGGCGTGGGGCTTGATGCTGTGCGCGAGTCGCTGTATAAAGGCAAAAGCGGCATAGTGTTCGATAAGGTGCGCAAAGAGATGGGTTTCCGTTCGGCACTTACAGGCTATGTGCCCGAGCCGGACTTAACCAAGGCGCTACACCGCCGCCAGCGTGTAGGCTTATCGGAAGAAGCGAAGTACGCTTACGTAGCTACCGTTGAGGCCATGCAGCAGGCAGCTTTGGATATTGATTATTTCGATAAGAATATAGCGGGCATACTTTATGGCAACGATTCATCGGCCAAGGCCGTAATAGAATCGATAGACGTAGTGCGCGAGAAGAAGGATACCACCCTGTTGGGTTCGGGTTCTATATTCCAAAGCATGAACTGCACCGTTACCATGAACCTTTCAACCATATTTAAGTTGAAGGGTATCAACTTTACCATAAGCGCAGCTTGTGCATCGGGCTCGCACAGTATAGGCTTGGGCTATCTACTAATAAAGATGGGCTTGCAAGATATGGTGGTGTGCGGCGGCGCGCAGGAAATAAACCCTGAGAGTATGACCAGCTTCGACGGCTTGAGTGCATTCTCCATCCGCGAAAGCGACCCTACCAAAGCATCTCGCCCTTTCGATAAAGACCGCGATGGTTTGATACCGAGCGGCGGCGCAGCAACTTTGATTATTGAATCTTTAGAGTCGGCACAGAAGCGCGGCGCGAAGATATTGGGTGAGATAATAGGCTACGGCTTTTCAAGCAATGGCGAGCACATTAGCAACCCGAATGTGGAAGGCCAAGTGCGCTCGCTAGATATGGCTATAAAACAAGCAGGTATTCAAACTAAAGATGTTGACTATATCAATGCCCACGCTACTTCTACGCCGATAGGCGATAAGTTTGAGGCGCAGGCACTGTACCAATTCTTTGGCGACCACACGCCTGTAAGCAGCACCAAGAGTATGACGGGCCACGAGTGCTGGATGGCAGGTGCCAGCGAAATCATCTACTCATTGTTGATGATGCACAACGATTTTATCGCCCCTAATATTAACTTTGAGAACCCGGATGAAGATTCGGCTAAACTGGATATAGTAGCGACAACCCGCGAAGCAAAGATTGATTGTTTCCTTTCGAATTCTTTCGGCTTCGGCGGTACTAATTCAACATTGATTATTAAAAAATTTGCCCCATGACCAAGCAAGAAGTAGCGGACATTATTAATGGATTTTTGGTAGATGAGTTTGAGGTAGATGCTGCGTCGATAACCCCTGATGCGCCATTGAAAGAAACTTTGGATTTGGATAGTCTTGACTATGTTGACCTGGTAGTGGTAATAGAAAACAACTTTGGCGTTAAGCTTACAGGCGACGACTTCAAAAGCATCAACACCTTCGACGAATTCTACAACTTCATTATAGACAAGGTAAGTAAGAAGTAAGCCATGGCCGAATGGAGCGGTAAAACACGCGGCAACCTATTGGGTTACCGAATATTTGTAGCGCTTATCCGCCACCTTGGTCTACGTGCCGCTTACGCACTTTTGCGTTTCGTTTCACTTTGGTTTTTCCTTTTTGGCTTTACTCCGCGCAAGCACATGGTAAATTTTTATACCCAAGCTATGGGTTATAGTTTTCCGCGTGCGCTTATACTTACACGCCGCAATTTTTACTTAATAGGTCAAACCCTTGTTGACCGCTTTGCATTTTTAATAGGCAAAGGTAGCGCCATGAGCTATAGCATGAACGGCAACCATTACCTAAAGCAAATGACCGAAGCGGGTAAGGGTGGCATACTTGTAAGCGGGCACGTAGGCAACTGGGATATAGCCGGCAATATGCTGAAGAGCGAGTTCAACAAGCCTATCAACGTAGTAATGTTCGATGGAGAGCAAGAGCAGATAAAGAAATATTGGCAAGATAAAACGGGTGGCCCTGCCTTCAATATCATTGCCATTAAGCAGGACCTTTCGCACATATTTATGATAAAGCAAGCCGTAGACCGCGGCGAGTTTGTGTGTATACATGCCGATAGGTTTTTGCCAGGCAGCCGCACTATAACGCTTGATTTTTTAGGTAAGCCTGCGCGCTTCCCATTTGGGCCGTTCCATATAGCATCGAAGCTAAATGCACCAGTTACTTTTGTTTTCGCCGTTAAGGGTAGCGACTTCCACTATAAGCTGAGCGCTACACCGCCTATGGATGGCTTGCAAAAGCCAGAGGTATACGCACAGGCATTTGTAAAAACATTCGAGGAGAAAGTGAAGGCCACCCCTGAGCAGTGGTTTAACTATTTCGATTTCTATAAAATGGAAGACTAAGAAATTTAACCACTAAGGGCACAAAGGCAATACAGCACTAAGGGCACAAAGATTTTTATAGCCACGAAGGCGGGAAGACACAAAGAAGAGAATACAAGCTGTGTATGTAGAGACGCAATACTTTGCGTCTCAGAGAAACGAAAGCAAGAATATTATGACCAACATACTTAACCTTATACCACAACGCCCGCCGATAGTATTGGTAGATGTCGTTGTTACATCGAACGAAGAGAGCACCACTACTAGCTTTACCGTGCCCGAAGGACATATAATGGTAGAGAACGGCGTACTGCGCGAGCCTGGTTTACTGGAGAACATAGCGCAGAGCGCCGCTGCACGTGCGGGCTACCATTTAAGCCTAGAGGGCAAAGAGCCACAGAAAGGTTTCATAGGCGATATATCGAACGTGGAAATTACACGCTTGCCGAAGGTGGGTGCTACACTAAACACTACTGTAACACAATTACAGCAAATATTCAACATTACACTGGTGAAAGGTGTTGTACAAGAAGGAGGCGAAACCATAGCCCAATGCGAAATGAAGATTGTGTTGATGGAAGAAGGCGCGACAAAGCCTGAATAAATTGGTATTTTCGCCCCCTCTCTAATTAAGGGATAAAGTGATAAAGGAACTGAGCAACGAAATAGAACTGAACATACGCTTTAGCGAGCTTGACCCGCTGGGCGTGGTGTGGCATGGCAACTACTTCAAGTTTTTTGAAGATGGCCGCGATGCGCTCGGCAATCAGTATGGACTGAATTACCTGCACATGCACGAGCGTGGCTTGGTGGTGCCGATAGTAAAGTGCTCGGTCGATTACAAATCTTCTATCTACTACCATAACCGCATTAAGGTTGTAACCACCTACCACAACACCGCGGCGGCAAAGATTGTGCACCGTTACGAGGTGTGGAACCTGAGCACGGGCAAGCTAAGCGCCAAGGGCGAAACCATACAGGTGTTTACCGATACGGCAGGCAACCTGATAATGACGAACCCCGATTTTTTTCTTGACTGGAAAAAACAAAACGGACTACTGTAATGGCTAAGGTATGGATAGGTGCAGAAAATATAGTGTCGCCGCTGGGCTTAACAGCGGCCGATAACTATGCGGCCTGCCTACAAAACCATAGCGGCATAGCAGCACACGAGGGCATTGGCTTGAACGGCGAAACGCTTTATGTATCGCGCATGAAGGATGTGCCCAGCGAATTGCCCAATACCACTTCGCGCATATTACAGATGCTGTATGCATCGGTTAAAGATGCGCTAAGGCAAACTTCACTACAGCTAAAAAACAACAAGCGCGTTGCACTGATACTTAGCACTACCAAAGGCGATATTGAAGCCCTGGAGCAAGGAAGCTTGGAAGGTGCAGCGCTAAGTAAATTGGTAGAAGACCTAAGTAAGTTGATAGGCCACGAAGGTGAAGTAAATGTGCTTTCTAATGCATGTATATCGGGCGCGGCGGCTATCATATTAGCGCACGATATGGTGCAGACCAAGCGCGCCGACCATGTAATAGTTACGGGTGCCGATGTGGTGAGCCGCTTTACATTGACGGGCTTCCAAAGCCTACACGCCATAAGCCACGAAGCAGCAAGGCCCTTCTGCAAAACACGCAAGGGCGTATCGCTTGGCGAGGCTGCTGGAACGGTTGTTGTATCGAACGACAACAGCATTTTTAATGGCGAAGCCTTTGACTTATTGGGCGGCTCTACTTCTAACGATGCCAACCATATCTCAGGTCCATCGCGCACTGGCGAGGGCTTGTACCGCGCCATTACCAAAACATTGAACAGGGCGGGTGTTAGCACGGCTGACATAGATTTTATTTCTGCCCATGGCACAGGCACTTTGTACAACGATGATATGGAGTCGGTAGCCTTTAACCGCGCAGGCTTGAAGGATACGCCGCTAAATAGCTTCAAAGGATATTTTGGTCATACACTTGGCGCAGCAGGTGTGTTGGAGGTAGCGCTATGTATGCAAACCTTGCGCAACAATACGATGTTGAAGAACATGGGTATGGTAGAAGCAGGCACGGTAGAACAAGTGAATGTGTTGACCGAGCATATAAGTGCTCCTGTAAAAACGATATTGAAAACTGCATCGGGCTTTGGTGGCTGCAATGCGGCATTGCTCATTCAAAACAACAATGCCTAATGCAAACAATAGCTACCATACGCATAGCCAACAGCGCCCTGTACCTTAACGGGCAGCAGATGTTTGCGCACGAGGCTGAGAATGCCGAGGTGTTCTTCAAAGCATTGTATCAGTACCTAAAGTTGGAGTACCCCAAGTTTTTCAAAATGGATAGCCTAAGCAAGTTGGGTTTTTTAGCGGTAGACGCATTGGTGCAACATACTGCCGAGATAAAGAGCTATGCAGATGATGAAATAGCGGTAGTGTTTGGCAACTATGCCAGCAGCTTAGATACTGACCAAAAATATTGGAACGGTGTAGCAGCGGCTGAGCCTGTAGCAAGCCCGGCATTGTTTGTATATACGCTGCCTAACATAGTGCAGGGCGAAATAGCCATCCGCCACAAGTGGTATGGCGAGAATATGTTTTTGGTATTGGATAGAAACAACAAAACTGCGGTGAACAATAGCGCAGCATTGCTGTTAGAAACTGGTAAGGCTAAGGCTTGTGTAGCAGGCTGGGTAGATTACCTAAACGGCGCTTACGAGGCCGAGGTAGCCTTAGTAAGAAAGCCCGAAGAATAGGGTGTGCGAACGGCGCCTAAAATTTATTTTTGCAACGACATTAAAAAGTAATATAACCCCAAGCGAAGAGAGAAATGGATAACTTAAACGAACAACTGAAAGCACAGATTATTGCGGCGTTGAACATGGAGGGCCTTAGCCCTGCGGATATTAACGACGATGCATTGCTATTTGGCGATGGCCTTGGCCTCGACTCGATAGATGCACTAGAGTTGATAGTAATGCTAGAACAGCAGTACAAAATAAAAATAGCCAACCCTGAAGAGGGCCAAAAAATATTCAAGTCGATAAACAGCTTGGCTGATTTTATCCGTTCAAAACAGGCGTAATGAACATATACATTACAGGCATAGGCATAGTAAGTGGCGCAGGCGTAGGCGTGGCAGAAAACCTGCAGGCATTGCGCAGCGGCACTACGGGCGTAAGGCGTTCAGCCTTTACGTTCAACAATGGTGTGCCTGTATATGCCGCAGAGGTAAAACACACCAATGCTGAATTGAAAAATCTATTGGGTTTAAGCGAAGATGCACGCCTATCGCGCACATCGCTATTAGGTGCTGTGGCAGCGAAGGAGGCATTGGGCAACTTAGATAAAAAGCTTGTTGCCGATTTGCCTTTTATATCGGGCACTACTATTGGCGGTATGGATATAACGGAGAACTTCTACAAGCCATACTTGGCAGATAAGAACAGTGCCGACTACAGCATGTTGCTAACGCACGATAGCGGCGACACCACGGAGAAGATAGCAGCACTGATAGGTACGCAAGGTTTTATGACTACCATCTCTACTGCTTGTTCATCATCGGCCAATACCTTGATGATGGGTGCGCGCATGATGAGGCAGGGCAGGTACAAACGTGTGCTTGCTGGTGGTGTAGATGCTATGGCTGCCTTCACATTAAACGGCTTCCGCTCGCTAATGATATACGATGCAGAATACTGCCGCCCCTTCGATGCAAGCCGCGCAGGCTTGAACCTGGGCGAGGGCGCAGCGTACTTGTTGTTAGAAACTG
The DNA here is from genome assembly GCA_018267435.1 of Bacteroidota bacterium. Lineage (GTDB taxonomy): Bacteria > Bacteroidota > Bacteroidia > Chitinophagales > LD1 > Bog-950. The sequence continues at coordinate 7,579 of JAFDYM010000536.1, forward strand.
AAGACTCGCTACAAGAAACAGGCAACAAGCCATTGGCTATGTTATCTGGTTGGGGCAATGCTAACGATGCCTACCACCAAACGGCTTCATCGCCCGATGGTAATGGCGCAACTATGGCTATGCAGAATGCGCTGAAGTGCGCAGGCTTGCAGCCTGAGCAAATAAGCTATGTAAATGCACACGGCACTGCCACGCCTAACAACGATTTATCGGAGAGTAAAGCTTTGATAAATGTGTTCGGCGGCAATGTTCCTAAATTCAGTTCTACAAAAGCATTTACAGGTCACACCTTGGCAGCAGCAGGTGGGGTAGAAGCGGTGTATGCAACATTAGCTTTGCAACATGGTGCTCTATTTCCTAACCTCAATTTTAAAACGCCGATAGAAGAGTGCGGCTTAGTACCTGTTACTGAATACAGCGAGGGCAACAGCATCAACTATGTGCTATCAAACTCGTTTGGCTTCGGCGGCAACAATTCATCATTGATATTCGGAAAAATATAAGGGCAATGGTTTACATACGCAGCGCATCCAGCATATCAGTACAGCAACCGGGCGGCACGGTGCAGCCGGTGGCTTTTCCTGCTGCGGTGGTTGAGCCCGATTATAAGGCTTTGATAAGCCCTGCCATGCTAAGGCGTATGGCACCCATTATTAAGTTTAGCGTAGCGGCGGGTATGGACTGCCTAAAACAAGCAGGCTTGGAGAAACCTAATGCCGTAGTAACCGGCACGGGCCTAGGCTGCCTGCGCGATACGCAGAAGTTTATGGAGGCATTCCTGACCTCAGATGCTGATACATTATCGCCTACTGCTTTTATACAATCTACCCACAATACCATATCAGGGCAGATAGCTTTAATGACTACTTGCCACGGCTATAACATGACGTTTGTACAGAACAATTTGTCGTTTGAATACGCCCTGTTGGATAGCAAGATGCTGGTAGAAGAAGGTACAGACA
>JAFDYM010000537.1 GCA_018267435.1 Bacteroidota bacterium
AACATAGAATGATTATTAAGTAACCAAATAAAACAAATGCTCTTTAGCCCCTCTCCTTAGGAGAGGGGTTGGGGAGAGGTCCCTATCCCTATGCAAAGTTTCAGAACCGAACTGGAAAACCCCTTAGTACAGAAAGACATTATTGAACTGGAGAAGAAAATCCGTCTTTTCCGCGAGGGTAAGATTGATGAAAACAAGTTCCGCAGTCTGCGCCTAGCACGCGGTGTGTACGGCATGCGCCAAGAGGGCGTGCAGATGGTACGCATTAAGCTGCCATATGGTTTGCTAACTGCCAAGAAGTTGAACCGCATAGCAGAAGTAGCGGATAAGTACAGCCATAAAATATTGCACTTTACCACTAGGCAAGATGTTCAGATACACTTTGTAAGCCTTGACCGCACACCTGAGATGTGGGCGGAACTGGAGCAAGATGAAATAACCGTACGCGAGGCTTGCGGTAATACGGTGCGCAACATTACAGCATCGCCGTTGGCGGGTGTAGATAAGCGTGAGGTGTTCGATGTAACGCCGTATGCGCACAGTATGTTTGAGTACTTTCTGCGTAACCCTGTGTGCCAGGAAATGGGCCGTAAAATAAAGATAGCATTTAGTGCTACCGATGAAGATGATGCCTTGACCTTTATGCACGACTTCGGTTTTATACCTAAAGTAAAAACCGAGAACGGTGTAGAAGTGCGCGGGTTTAAAGTGCTGGTAGGCGGCGGCCTTGGCCAACAAGCGCACCATGCTTTTGTGGCTTACGAGTTTTTGCCGGAAGACCAATTGATGCCATTTACCGAGGCGGGCTTGCGCGTATTCGACCGCTACGGCGAGCGCGACAAGCGTATGGCTGCAAGGTTGAAGTTCCTGATTAAGAATATAGGCGCAGAAGAGTACATGCGCCTAGTACACGAGGAATGGAAATCGTTATTGAACCAAACCTACAAGGTAGATACTAGCATAAACACCATACACTACACGCAACCACCAATAGTGGTAGAAGAGATAGCTGAAGAAGATAAGGCGCACTTCGAACTATGGAAGAGCACAAATGTGTTCCCACAAAAACAAGAAGGCTATAGCGCCGTAGGTGTAAAGATTGTAATAGGCAATATAGATACCGACATGGCGCGCAGCATAGCCAGCGCAGCACAGGAATTGACGGGCGATGACTTCCGTGTAACTATAACACAGAACCTAATCTTCCGCTTTGTACCGAACGAAAACCTAGCGGCATTCTACAACCGCTTTAAGGCACTTGGCCTGCACGATGCAGGTTATGAAAGTATATTCGATATAACAGCCTGCCCAGGCACCGATACCTGTAACCTAGGTGTAGCTAGCAGCATGGGTGTAGCTAAGGCACTGGAAAATATGCTACGCAACCAGTATGCGCACCTTGCCAAGCAGCGCGACCTAAGCATAAAAGTAAGTGGCTGTATGAACAGTTGCGGTCAGCACGTTATAGCTAACATCGGCTTTCAGGGGATGAGCACGCCGGTAGGCAAAAACATGGCACCTGCATTCCAGGTACTATTGGGCGGTGGCAAGCTAAGCAATGGCGAAGGCCGCTTTGCCGAAAAGAGCTTGAAAGTATTCAGCCGCCGTGCGCCACAGGCATTGGCGGCCTTGCTAGATGACTTTGCTGCCAACAGCACCGAAAGCGAAACCTTCAATGCATACTATGATAGAGTAGGTGCGAAGTACTTCCACCCATTGCTAAAGCCATTCGGCGATAACGCCACCTTTACCGAAGATGAATTGGTAGACTGGGGCTCGGAAGCGCAGTACGAAAAAGCTGTAGGCGTTGGTGAGTGTGCGGGCGTTATCATCGACTTGATACAGACCCTATTTGTAGAAGCAGATGAGAAGGCGGATGATGCACAGTTAGCTTATGACGAAGGCCGCTTGGCAGATGCTGCATACCACACGTATTCATCATTTATACAAGGTGCCAAGGCATTGCTAATAACCATAGGCGCACGTACCAATACGCAGAAGGCTATCATAGATACATTCGATAAAGAGTTTGTAGAAACAGGCAAAGTAAAACTGAGCAGCAGCTACGAGAGCATTGTGTTGCAACTGAAAGAGAATGTGCCTACCAAGGAATTTGTAGCGCAATACCTGAAAGAAGCGAAGGAATTTATAAGCAACGTAAGGCAATACCGCGCCAGCGAAGTGAAGGAGTAATTTTTTTATCTGTGTAATCATTTTAAAGATCTGTGTAATCATATCATGAAGAATAAATTGACATTAGTTGGTGCAGGCCCTGGCGACCCAGAGCTAATAACCTTGAAAGGCCTGAAGGCTATTCAGAATGCCGACAGTATATTATACGATGCCCTAGTAAGCGAAGAACTATTGAAGCACGCGCCTGCGCACTGCGTAATGCAGTATGTTGGCAAGCGCTTTGGCCAGCCTAGCATGAAGCAAGATGAGATAAACCAACTGATAGTTGAGTTTGCATTTAAGTACGGTAATGTAGTGCGCTTAAAAGGCGGCGACCCATTCATATTTGGCCGCGCACCAGAGGAGATACAACATGCCGAAAGCTTCGGTATAGAGGTAGATGTAATACCTGGTTTATCATCTGCTACCGCAGTAGCTGCCAGTAATAAAATAGCCCTAACACAGCGCGGTATAAGCCGTGGCTTCCGTGTAATAACCGGCACCATAAGCGAGAGCGAACTGAACGAAGACCTAATAACCGCAGCACATAGCGGCGAAACTACTGTAATACTAATGGGCATGAACAAACTGCAACTGATAACGGAGTTGTTCAGCACTTTTGGTAAGGCAGACCTACCTGTAGCTATAATACAGAACGGCACCTTACCTAACGAGAAAGTAGTAACTGGTCTAGTGAAGGACATATATGGTAAGGCGCAGCAAGAGCAATTGAAATCGCCAGCTATAATTGTTATAGGCGAGTCGGTTGACTGGCGTAAGGCATTTGAAAAAGTAACAGTAGAAGCTAAAGGCAATAACAATGAGTGGTAATACAGGCAATCAATTATACCCCATCTTCTTGAAGATGGACAAACTGCAAATGCTGATAGTTGGCGGCGGATTTGTAGCAGCTGAAAAGCTTAACTTTCTATATAAAAGCAGCCCCAATGCCAACGTAACTATAGTAGCTAAAGACTTGAACGCCGATGTAGAAACCGTAGCCGATAAGCTGAACGCCAAAGTGCGCCTAAAAGCTTTCGAGAACGCAGACATTGAAGGCTTCGACATCATCATAGCAGCAACTAACGATAAAGAACTGAACCGAGCTATATGGGAGCATGCCAGGCTAAAGCAGATACTCATCAACGTAGCCGATACGCCTGACCTTTGCGACTTTTACCTAGGAGGCATAGTTACCAAGGGCGATTTGAAGATCGCTATTTCTACCAATGGTAAATCGCCTACTATGGCTAAGCGTATCCGCGAGTTTTTAGAAGATGTACTACCCGATGAAATGGACGACCTGCTACAGAACATCAACACCTACCGCAGCACCTTAAAAGCCACCTTCGATGAAAAAGTGAAAGCCTTGAACGATTTAACGGCTGGGTTTATAAAGAGGTAAGGAGGAACTTTAACAACTAAGTGCACAAAGGTTTTTCACGAAGTGCACGAAGAATAAAAAAACAAAGGGCATCGCTATTACGTGATGCCCTTTGTTTTTTATTCTAAAACGTAATTACTCATTCCTTCTCCCCGCCTCGCGTGCCTCTTCGCGCATTTTGTTTTTCTTATCCCAGCGGGTGTATGCCACACCGAAAATGCTGAACACGATGGTGGCTATCAATATCTCCAACAGCACACGCCTAGTGCCTTTAAAGTTAAGGCGCATATACTGGCTATTTGGCGTTACATCTATCATTTGTACGGCATTATTGGTTATGCTTTCGTATTCGGCATTCGTAGCATCGGCTATGGTATCGGGGGTATAGCTAATGGTATAAAGCTTATCGCGTAGCACTACTATCTTGTTCCATTGCTCAGGTGTTACATCCGATTTATGCAGCTTCACTTCCATAGCCTTATAGCCTTTGTAGTCTATGGCCTTTCTCTCTACCACATTGCTGGCAGATATTGCTAACTGCGCATAACGTTCTTTGTATACCTTCTCGTAGGCCTGTTCCAAGTTTAAGTTAGCTGGCATAAACATGGCTAATACTCCTGGCTTGTAGTCGGTAGCACTTACACTTAATTTACCATACTTAGTTTGTGGTGCATCTTTTATCAGCACATACTCATCGCTGTAGAAAGGCTGCTGCGCAGCGGCTACACCCATTATCAATAAACCTATAGCTAATAATAGCTTCTTCATGCTTCGTATCTAATCTTAATAATTCAATAAAGCTTCTACCTTTTCTTTCAGCCTGTCTTTCGGTAGAAAATTCTTCTCTAGCGGTATGGCAAATGGCACAGGTGTATCCAGGCTTGCTAGGCGCATTACAGGTGCATCCAAGTGCTCGAACAAATGCTCGGTTATCCATGCTGCTATCTCGGCACCTATGCCACCCGTTAAGGTATCTTCGTGCAATACCAATACCTTGCCTGTCTTCTTCACCGTAGCTTCTATCGCTTCTTTATCGAATGGCAATAGCGTACGTAAGTCCAGCACCTCTACGCCTGTACCCTTAGTTGTATCAAGCGCCCAATGCACACCGCTACCGTATGTGATTATCGATAGCTCATCACCTGCTTGTACCACATTGGCCTTGCCTATTTCTATGGTGTAATAGTCGTTCGGCACATCGCCTTCTACACCGCGATATAGTGCTTTATGCTCAAAGAACATTACTGGGTTAGGGTCGTTGATGCTTGCGCACAGCAAGCCTTTTGCGTCGGCAGGTGTACTAGGGTACACCACCTTTAAGCCCGGCGTATGGAAGAACCAAGCCTCGTTGCTTTGCGAGTGGAAAGGGCCCGCACCCACACCTGCGCCCGTAGGCATACGCACTACCACATCGGCGTTCTGCCCCCAGCGCCAGTAGCTTTTGGCTAGGTTGTTTACTATGGCATTAAAGCCTGTGCTTACAAAGTCGGCAAACTGCATTTCTACCACGCTCTTCATACCCTTTACGCTCATGCCTAGGGCGGCGCTCAATATGCCGCTTTCGCATAGCGGCGTGTTGCGCACACGCTCCTTGCCGAACATCTCTACAAAGCCTTCGGTTACTTTAAACACACCGCCGTACTCTGCCACATCCTGACCCATTACTACCAAGTTATCATGTTGCTGCATACTCTGCATCAAGCCCTCTCTAACCGCATCTACTAACCTTAGGCTTGTAGTAGCATTTGTATTTGCTGTGGTCTGTTGTCCGCCGTCTGTGGTCATATAAACCTCTTCCACTTCCTTCTTGGTACTCGGTACTACATCTGGCTGCTTATCGGCAGCATCGAAGGCGGCACGTACTTCCAAGTCCATTTCTTCCTTCAGCATCAGAGGGAAGTCGGGTGATATAATACCTTCTTCTATCAACCAGTTTTCGTAGTTGGTTACAGGGTCTTTCTTCTCCCATATTTCAAACAATTCCTTCGGCACATACTTTACGCCGCTGGCCTCTTCGTGCCCACGCATGCGGAAGGTCATACACTCCAGCAGCACAGGCTTGGGGTTCTCGCGCATATCTTCAGCTAGGGCCTTTACGGTATGGTATACTTCGAGGATGTTATTGCCATCTATAGTTATGCCCTTCATGCCATAACCCACGGCGCGCTCGGCCAGGTACTTGCAGCGGAATTGCTCATTGGTAGGTGTGCTCAATCCATAGCCGTTGTTCTCTATCAATAGTATCACAGGTAGGTCCCACACGGCGGCTATGTTGCAAGCCTCGTGAAAGTCGCCTTCGCTAGTACCGCCATCACCTGTAAAGGCAACGGTTATCTTTTTCTCTTGGCGCAGTTTGTTGGCTAGGGCTATACCATCGGCCACGCACAGCTGCGGACCAAGGTGGCTTATCATACCTACTATATGGTGTTCGTTAGTACCGAAGTGGAAGCTGCGTTCGCGGCCCTGCGAAAAGCCGCCAGCCTTGCCTTGAAACTGCTCGAACAACTGTTGAAGGTCGCAGTTGCGGGCGGTAAATACGCCTAGGTTACGGTGCAGCGGGCACACATATTCATCACTATGCAATGCAGCGGTTACACCCACCGCTATACCCTCTTGCCCTATACCGCTGAACCACTTGCTTACGCGGCCTTGGCGCAGCAGTTTCAGCATCCTTTCCTCTATCACACGCGGCTTCAATATCAGCTTATACAAGCGTATCAACTCATCGTTACTCAGGTCTTTGCGGTCATACTTCATGGCCGAAAGGTAGGTAGATTGGGCCAATTAAGGTAGTGGGCTAGTTTGGGACTGTATGTTAAGATTTTGAGTGTTTTTTGGCGCGGTATAACTGCCTTTTTATCCATACTGTTGCCCCTTCGGGCGACCATACGGTAGGGCCTAGTTATAGGGTGTAAATACAATCTTGCATGTATTGTTTATACGGTAAGCTTGGCCCTAAAACCCCTTGCAGCGTAATACGACTCTGCGCCGTTGTGATAAATGAATACGGTATCATAACGGCGGTCGCCGAAAATGGCACCTTTCAACTTGCGTATATCAGCCGGTGTGCTTAACCAACTAGAGGTCTTCAAATCGAACTCGCCGAGGGTTTGTAGATGGCGGTATTCTTCTTCGTTTAATACAGTTACGCCCATTTCTTCAGCCATGTTCATGGCGCTATCAGCAGGCTTGTTTTCCTTGCGCGCTTCCAATGCTACGTGGTCGTAGCAAATGCTTCTTC
>JAFDYM010000538.1 GCA_018267435.1 Bacteroidota bacterium
ACAGCTTTATAGCAGTAAGCGATATAACTAAAATGAAGGCAACAGTTAACCTGCACCGCTTGGCGGGCAAAAAGCCGAAATATCAATACATCAATTCACTTCAACAGTTTTAAAACAAGCATGAATAAACTAATAACAACCGAAAGTGGCGGCCATCCGCTAACGCTAGATGACCTTGGCTTTATACAAGGGGCATATACCGAGGCGCTTGCAGGCTTGCTGGGCGGTATTTCCGAAAGCAATAACAGGGGCTATAGGCTATTGGGTTGCGACATGTATTATAATACAGGCACCAATACCATGTGGTTACGCGAGGGCTATGTGGTAATAAAAGTAGGGTATGCTGCCGAGGTGTACCATGTAAAACACCACAATCTAGGTGTAGCTAGTTTTAGTGCCGACCCTTATTGGGCTTATGTGGAAGAAGATGCACCGCCGACACCCGTTACATATAAAAACCTAAGCTTAAAGTATGTACACAAGAAAGGCACACTTACGCTTAAGCCTTCATTCCATACCTTCTTTTTTCCTAGGTATAGCGATACCCCGATGTGGCAACAAACCCTGAAGAATTGGTTATGGCAGCCTAGGCAACAGTTTGCGCATTTAAATGGTTGGATACCTGGTACTAACCCAGTGCCTAATGGCAGTTATAATGTAGAGGGTAAACGCGTTTTTCTTAGCGGCGATATACGTTATTCTGGCTCGTCGTTGCCGGCAGTTAATTTGCCATTTACTGTATTGCCGCCCGAACTTAGACCGGCCACCAACCATATGTTCAATTGTTTGGTAACAAATGGGTGGAACGCCACAAATAACTACCTTACGCTTATGCATGGGGGCGCACCCAAGTACGCTTGGGTACGTATACAAACCGATGGCAATTGCTATGCAGACCCTGTTAATGTGGCCTACTCGTCGCAATCGCCTAATTACTCTATTTTGTTAGATGGGGTAAGTTGGCCTTTAGCTTAACATTTACCTGTTTATATACAGCTTATTACTTAAGGGCGAAGGGCTTCCTTCGCCTATTTTGTTTAACAGCCTTTCGGCTTTCTGCTTATAGGCATAAGCTTGTTTAAGGCTTCTTTCCGAGCCATACTTTTCATGTATGTGTAACTGGTACATCATTTTGCTGGTTAGGCGTATCAATTCTTGATTATCGGCATGCATAATCACTGGTTTTGGTTAATTAAGGTGCTGAAGTAAGTATGCCTAAATCCTAACAGCTCACTTTTAAGATGTTGTACCCTCCTAAGCAAAAGGGTGGCTTAATCTATTAGCGTTATGTATCGAAGGTAGAAAATGCCCTTGGGCGAAACAATACCTTTATACCCTTATTTCTTACTTGCTATGCATTTTGCGTATATATACTTATTGGCTAAAGTATTTATGTGTTTTGTTTTGCTGTTTTATAGTGTATTATTTCTTCTACTTTAGTACAATGCACTTTACAATGAAAAAGTTAAGCTTGACGCTTGTGTTTATGGCCGCCATGTGTATGCAGCTTGCTGCGCAAAGCGGTACTGTTGGTATAGCGGGCACCCATATATCTGTATTGCCTATAAAGGGATATAAGCCTGCTACGTCGTTCTACGGCTTACAGCGCGATAGCGTAACAGGCCTACAGGTGTACGACTATACAAACCGCAATTATTTTGAATCGATAGTAGGATTTGATGAAGCTGATTTAAAGGCAAAGGGTGCCAGTATATATACATACAGGCAACTAATGATAGATGGCTACAATGCCCGCTATGTAGTGATGCAGGGAGATACGGGCGTAAAGGTGGCTACCCTACTGTTTGGCGATAGTAGCTTTACCGCTATACTGGTAGCTGCTTATGCGCAAAACGATTTAGCGCTTGAAAAGCAGGTGGAACAGTCATTACTAGCGGCTAAGTATAACAAGAAGGCAAAGGTGGACCCCTTTGCACTTTCGGCGTTTAAGTTGAACGATGCCAACAGCACATATAAGTACACAAAGAACGCCAGCGACAATATGTACTTATATGCACTGAATGGTGAAGTGAAAGATAGTTACATGAGCGAGTCGTCGCTTACTGCCATGGCCATAAATAGCGATAGCCCATTGAATGCTGAAGAGCTGGTGAAGCAAGTGCTAGAGGATATGAAGAAGTATGGTTTGAACGAGGCTGTTACTACCTACCAATCATCAAAAACAATTAATGGCTATACCGCTTTTGAGCTTATAACTTATGGCAACGTAGCGAGAGAGAAACATGCCGTATACCACATGGCAGTAGTAAAAGGCAACAGGGGCTTTATAGTGCAGGGCGTAGCCGTTTCCGATTTTGAAACAACCATACAGCAGTTTGAGCAACTGGCGCATACGGTTACGGCTAGGTAGGTTTGCTCCTAATTCATCCCATTTTACTTATAAATTAGGATGAAAATAAATTAAGGCACTGATTGTCAAGCTACATTTGGTTGCGCTTAATGCTGCCTTTAACTATGAACAAGTGTTTTATTTTCTTTTTAGGTAGGTCGAACGGTTCATAGCGGCGCGTACCGTTGTTGCGCAGCTCATCATTATCGCTTACCAGCAGTACATTGTCCTTCATCTGCGATTTTTGTACGCGCTTTAGCAGGCGCTGCTCAGCCGTTACTAGCAGGTACACTTCGCCATAGCTTATTACATCAAGGTCGCGTATGCGCTTGCATAGCACTATGCACCCATTTTCATAGGTAGGGTACATACTGTGGCCGAATATAGGTAGCGCCGCTTCGCAGTCTTCAAAACCAGGTATCGATATTTTGGCGGCTATTATTTCTGGCGTGTCGTTAAATATCTCTACATCGCTAGCCGATGATTCAATGTTATAATAAGGTATGCCAGGCACAGCAGGCTCTGATACTGCCGAAAAAGTAGCCTTCGGGCTACCTTTCAATTTACCGCCCATCAATTCATCCAATGTTTTGCCAAAATAATTGGCAATTTCTTTTAGTTTGTCTATATCAGGTTCCGAAACCCCATTTTCGTAGTTAGCCAAAGTGGTGCGTTTAATGCCCAATGAGTCGGCACATTCTTGTTGGCTTAGGCCCGTTTCGGTGCGCAATTTTTTAAGGTTGGAAGCGAATGAGTTAGACATAAACGTATAATTTATTTTGCCATTTAGTTTGACTTTGCCAAATTAATTGGCATTTTTGCATTGCATTTG
>JAFDYM010000539.1 GCA_018267435.1 Bacteroidota bacterium
GTGGTTTATAATTTTCCTGCTGCGTATGGCAATACAGCTACAGGCACATGGGGCTTTGAAGTAAGCATACCAGGAAGCGACCTTGGCTTGCCTGTAAACGATGTACTAGTAACCTATACTGCCACCGACTGGGACACTATTGATGGTTGGGGCAAAACAGTAACCCCGCTAGGTGCATATCCTTCATTACGCAACAAGCGTAAGGAATACTCACGTACTGTAATAGGCTATCGCTTATTACCTTTTGGAAACTACACGACACAAAGCGATACGCGCGATACTACCATACGCTACAGCTACCATGCCAAAGAAAGCAAGGGTGCACTAGTAACCCTGGAGTATGATAGCCTTGATAACTTGAAAGATGTGATATACAGCATGGTGCCGCCACCCGCGCCTACGGTAGCATTTAGCGATGCAAACATGGGAGGTGGCCTTGTAGATTTTACATCGAACGTTAGTGGCTACCATGATACCTATAGTTGGAACTTTGGCGATGGCACTGCTACCAGCAGCCAACAAAACCCCAGCCATGCCTATACCGCCAACGGCGCTTACTACGTATGCCTTACCGTATACAACGGCACGGTAAGCACCACCTACTGCGATAGCGTACACATAACCGACATAGCCACTGGCGGCACCAATAATGCACCAGTAGCTATAAACGATTACGACACCATAGTGCAAGCTACTAATACCATACTGCATGTGGCAGGCAACGATGTAGATGCCGATGGCGACAATATATGCGTAACCAGCGTATGGGGAAGCCAATATGCCACTGAATATATAGGTGGCACCTGCGACATGATACTGTTTGCGCCTGATAGTACCTTTACGGGTAACGATACTTGCTACTATAGCCTATGCGATGATGGCAACCCGGTACTATGCGATACGGGCATGGTAGTATTTACAGTAACGCCAGATGCAGGATTGTTGCCAGTGGCTGACTTTGAGATCCCCGCCTATCCCGATCTATTTATGTGTGAGGGCGGACCAATATATTCCATTCATGATATGTATACGGCAGTTAATACTTCAATAAATTCAGATTCGGTAATATGGACTTTTAGAGTGGCGGATATAGGTAACTGTACAGATTCTTCAAAATCATATTACGGCGACACACTAGATTTCGTATTTACAAGCGCCATAAACAGTAATTGCCTTTTCTTCGAAATGGAATTATGTATAACTGCTGTTAATGCGTATGGCACCAACACTAAATGTGACACTGCTTGCCACTTGCTATGGGAAAGCATTGATGAAACAACCCTTTCAAACATCAGCATATACCCTAACCCTACCAGCAACGTTGTAACCATGGATATGAGCAACAACCAAGATGCCATAACTAATAACTATAGCGCTATAGAAGTATACAACGTACTTGGCAAAAAGCAAGCGCTATACACAGGTGGCAGCAAAGTGGCTAGCTTAAATATTGCCGACCTTGCGGCAGGTATGTATACCGCTACTATAGTGGGTAGCAATGGTGAAAGAAGGGCGCTTGGTAGGTTTGTGAAGGAGTAGAAAATATTAAATCATTCATATTTCACATAAAACCTATTACAGTATAGTGTTTTTTATTAGTTTAGGCTAATGAAAAACACTATACCCTTTTTTACAACCATGCTACTTATACTAGGTGGCATTCAATACAGTACGGCGCAGTTTACTGTAAACAATTCTTTAACGCCTGCACAAATGGCCCAACTACTGGTAGCTAACAATAGCGTAACGGTAAGTAATGCCACAATGAACTGCCCAAGCAATGCAGGCGGTACTTTTACATGTGCTACTTGCCACTTAGGCTTATCGGCAGGTGTAGTGCTTACTACCGGCAACGATTCATTAATAGCTGGCCCTAACAACACACCAAATGTAGGCCGAAATAATGGCGCCGCTGGCGATAGCGACATTGGCACTGGTAGCCGCGATGCTTGCTCGCTTGAATTTGATGTACTTGTGAGTGGCAATAGCATTCAGCTAGACTATGTTTTTGGATCGGAAGAATACCCTAGCTATGTATGCTCGCCCTTTACTGATAAGTTTGTGATACTGATTAGTGGTCCTGGCCTATCGGGAAAAAAACAGATGCAATTGGTACCTAACACCAATTTGCCTGTAGGAATAGGAACTATAAACCCAGGCACACCAGGTGTGGGTTATTCCGAGGCTGGATGCTCATCGCTAAGCTATAGCAACTACTATGTAGCTAATGGCGACGGCAGCAACGCACCGTTTAATACCGATGCTAATTACATTCAATATAATGGGCATACCACAGTACTAACCGCCAAACAAGGTAATCTTCAACCAAACCAAACTTATCATATAAAAGTAGCTATAGCCGATATTGACGATTACATACGCGATTCGGGCTTGTTTTTAGGTGCGGGCAGCTTGCTATCAACTATTGACTCAACAACAAGCATAACAGAACCAGATGCTTTAATGAACATCAAGCTATACCCTAACCCTACCAGCAACGTTATAACTATAGATATGAGCAATAACCAAGATGCCATAACCAATAACTATAGCGCTATTGAGGTGTACAACCTACTTGGCGAAAAGCAAGTGAGCTACACAGGTGGCAGCAAAGTGGCTAGCTTAAATATTGCCGACCTTGCTGCAGGTATGTATACCGCTACTATAGTGGGTAGCAATGGTGAGCGAAGAACCTTGGGCAGGTTTGTGAAGGAGTAAGAAAACTGACAGTTGTAGAATATAGAAAGGGGCTGCTTTGTGAGAAGCAGCCCCTTTTATATTCAAAACAAAGAAGGACTGTCTGCAGACAGTCCTATTGTTGCCTTTTTAAAATTGCTGAATAATTCGGATGGAACGTCGAAAGATTCGGCAGGTTTTTATTGGTCAGGCACCATGAATATATTATGGAATTTGCAAACACATAAGTGGCGTTCAATCAAATACAAACCACTTTCAACCAAATTCAAATAAAATTCAATCAAACAATTGTAGCTTGCTTATTTTCAATGTTGCAAAACAAACACCCTGGCTACTATCTCCAACAACTACGTATATGCCACCATGTGGGCCCTACTATCTATAGTAATATACTTATTGGTATCGATAAGTATGCCCTGGCAGCCTGCTTTAATACGAACCATAGTAATTACGTTGTGGTTTATGGCATCGTATTACATTACCTATTACCTGTTTACAAAAACAGTGCATAAAGGAAATTCTGCAAGGTACTTTACATACACTTTTATCTTAATTATAATCGTATCGCTAATACGTTATGTTATTGAACTGATACTGCTACCAGTAGATACTCAGTTATTCTTCTTTGGAGGTGCAAAGGTGGGCCGGCCCGCATTTTTGATAGCCACCAGCTTAGTAGCAGTATTCATAGCCAGTATAGTACACTATATGTACTACTACTCGGCCCGCGAAAAAGAAGCCCTGCGCATGATAAATAAAGAGAAGGAAGCCAAGCTACAATACCTACATGCCCAAATAAACCCCCACTTTCTTTTCAATGCGCTTAACAACATATACTCGCTTAGCATAACCAACTCGCCCAAAACGCCGGAAATGCTACTTACCCTTACCGATATATTGCGCTATAGCGTATATCAAAATGACCGCAAAACCGTTTCGGTGGCCGAAGAAGCCGAACAGATTGAATTTCTTATTAAATTGTTCAATCTTAAGAACGATGATAGCTACCATGTTACGTTTAATAAGAATAAGGTATTGGGCTACATTGAGCCAATGATATTAGTGCCGCTGGCTGAAAACTGCTTAAAGCATAGCGACTTTGCAGTAAACCCAAATGCCTATGCTACCATGACCCTTGAAAGCGACGAGAGAAATATAAAATTTACCACCGAAAACACTTTTAGCAGCACCATAAAACAAGATAAAATAGGGGGTGTAGGCCTAGCCAATATTACCGAGCGTTTAACTTTGGTATACCCTGGCAGTCATAGCATACATACCACTACCCATAACGGTATTTACAAAGTAGAACTAAAAATACAATGGAACAAACAATAAACTGCATAGCAGTAGATGATGATGCACCAGCATTACGTGTAATAGAGCAGTATATAAATAAGTTGCCACAGCTAAAGCTAGTTGCAAAATTCCGCAACCCGCTTGAGGCTACCAATTGGCTTAAAACCAATAAGGCCGATGTATTATTCCTCGATATTCAAATGCAACAGCAATCGGGCCTAAGCATGCTGCAAGAACTGCCTATAAAACCCTTAACCATATTTACTACAGCCTATAGCGAGTTTGCTGCCGACGCCTTTGACCTTGATGCCATCGACTACCTTCGCAAGCCTTTTTCGTTCGATAGGTTTAATAGGGCTATAGATAAAGCCACAGACTATTTAACCATAGTGCTAAGGCAAGATACTACCATACAGCAAGACAATACCGCCGAGCAGGAGTATATAACCATTAAAACCAATGGCGTACTTACCAAGCTATACGTAAGGGATATTCTATATGTAGAGGGCTTTCAGGAATACATTAAGATACACACCGTAGAAAAGCGCCACGTAGTGTACGAGCGCATGAAGAACATGGAAAAAATGCTGCCCGCACATTTGTTTATGCGCGTGCACAAATCGTACATAGTAGCGGTAAAACAGGTTACTACCCTTACGGGCAATTTGCTTAAAATAGCTGGGCAGGAAATACCGGTAAGCCGCGATTTGAAAGATGAAGTATTAAAGAGGATTTTTTAGCCCTGTAATACGCTACTTAGGCGTACATACATAGCCCCCGTCTTTACGGCTAATAAGTTCAAGCTGGTTACCTGTTTTGGAACCACAAAAATCTTCATTTACTGTAGCTGGTGCATCGGCACAGGTATAACCCAGTTCGTTTTGCAGCGAATCTAGATACTCGTTGAAATATATCTCGCCAAATACATCGGAACATACCTGTGCAGTAAGTACAGTATCGGTATGCTGCTCGGTGCAAGTTTTACATATGTTGTGGCATTTGTAGCACTTTTCGCAGCTATTTATAAATAATACAAACGTGCATAATACAGCTATAAGTAAGGCGTTCTTCATAATGATAAGATGTACCGAATATAGTGGAATAATATTTTACACCGTAAAGATTGTTGTACGTAAAATTGCAGCACATGCACGATATAGAACCTTATTATAACTGGAGAGATTACTACATAGCCAGCGAAGACAAGCTATCGCCATTTTACGGTGCCAAGTATAGCGAGTTTGAGTACCAACAGCGTATTTACAACTACTATATACACCCCCAGTGGGATAACTTTGGTAGCAGCACCTTGTACTGCAAAATACTGTTTGCCGATTACAACAAGGGCTTTGTGGTAATAGAACTGATAGGCGAATGGAACGATGCCGTACATAACGATATAATGGAAATGAAGCGCGGCTTGATAGATCCTTTGATTAGCAAAGGCATCTTCAAATTTATATTGATAGGCGAAAACGTATTGAACTACCACCCTAGCGATGAGCTATATTACGAAGAATGGTATGACGATATAAAGGAAGAAGATGGCTGGATAGTACTTTTAAATTTCCGTCACCATATTGTTTCGGAAATGCAAAAGCACAAATTGCATTACTATATGCATATGGGCCCACAGTTCGAAGACGTACCTTGGCGCAAGTTTAAACCCTTCAATATGATACACTTAGCCGAAGAACTGCTGATAAAAAGCCTACAGTAAGCGTTAACACATCCTTGCTTCTTACAAGGCACTACGTTAACATTAATAGTTATTTTCTCCATCTTTACCCTTTACAAAACAGCACTTAGCATTTATATTAATGCTAAGTGAAACATTACCACTATAAAACAGTATTTAGCATAGCTTAGATATTTAACCCCACATAGTATATCTATACACAACAATGAAAAAACTCATTCTCCCACTTGCCCTATTTAGTACTATAGCATTAAATGCCCAACAAAACGTAGGTATAGGCACCAACGACCCTAAAAGCAAACTTGATATTAATGGCGGCCTATCGGTAGGTTCAAGCTATTCGGGCACTAGTACAGCGCCTACCAATGGTGCTATAATAGAAGGCCGTGTAGGTATAGGTACAAATGCCCCCGATAGCAAGGCTATACTAGATGTAAGTGCTACCGATAAAGGTATGTACTTGCCTAGGCTTACCAATGCACAAGCTGCAGCCCTTGGTGCTACACTTACTGTCAGTAACAATGGCCTATTGATATTTAATAGCGATAACAAACGTGCGGAGTACTGGGACACCAACCAGTGGAAGGCCGTAGGCGAAGGTGCGGGCGGCACACCTACAGGTGCTGCGGGCGGCGACCTTACGGGTACTTACCCTAACCCTACCGTTGCTACCAATGCCATTAACGGAACAAAAGTACTAGACGGTAGCCTTACTGGCGCCGATATACAAAATACAAGTATAGACCTTACTACAAAAGTGAATAACGTACTACCCGTAAGCAATGGCGGTACAGGCGTTAATACCGTAACAGGTATTATGCAAGGCAATGGCAGCTCGGCAGTTACTGGCTTATCGGCCGCTGCAGCAAACCAATACCTGCGCCGAAACTCGGCCAATACTGCCTATGAGTTTGGCACAATAGCCTACAGCAATATTTCGGGTACACCTACTATACCTACTACCCTACCACCAAGCGGTGCAGCAGGCGGCGACCTTACAGGCGCATACCCTAACCCGACACTTACTACTACAGGCGTAAGCGCCAATACTTATGGTAGTGCTACTGCAGTACCTACTATAACGGTAGATGCTAAAGGACGTATAACATCGGCCACTAGCACCACTATAAGCGGTGTGGCACCAGCAGGTGCAGCAGGCGGCGACCTTACAGGTACCTACCCTAACCCTACATTAACTACTACTGGCGTAAGCGCCAATACTTATGGTAGTGCTACAACTGTACCTACTATTACTGTAGATGCTAAAGGACGTATAACATCGGCCACTAGCACCACCATAAGCGGTGTGGCACCATCGGGTACAGCAGGCGGCGACCTTACAGGCACATATCCTAACCCTACAGTAGATGGCTTACAAGGCAGGGCTGTAGCTGCTACTGCACCTAGCAACGGGCAAGTACTAAAGTACAACACCAGCACTACGCAGTGGGAACCTGGTACCGATAACAATACTACTTACACTGGCGGCACTGCTATAAATGTAAGCGGCACTACCATCAACAACACCGGTGTAACCTCGGTGGCGGGTACTGCCAACCAAGTAAGCGTAAGCGCAGGTACTGGCGCCGTTACATTCAGCTTGCCACAAAACATACATACATCAGCAAGCCCTACCTTTGCCAACGTTACAGCATCGGGTAAGTTTTATGGAAACATAAATATGGCCGATACTCGTAGCGTTAACTCTCCTCCTACCTCATATAATAACGAAGTATCGTTCGATTTTAAAGCACTATCAGCTGTTGGCTCGCCAGGCAGCGGTACTTATGGTGGGGTAATGACTATGGCACCTTGGGGCGATAACAGTGGCGACGCCAGCCATCAATTAATGTTTAATGAAGGCGGTATATACTGGCGCCAAGGCCAGCCCGATGCTACTACATGGGATGCATGGACTAAAATAAATACAGGTTCGGTAACCAATATAGCTACATCGGGTACAGGTATAGGCATAGTAAACGGCGATGGCGTAAGCGGCACACCAACCATTTCTTTAAACTTTGGTCCAGCAGTTAACGTAGCGGCTAACGGCAAGCACCCGGTTGGCAACTTTGGCCAATTTGAAAACCACGGCGCATATACCGATTTTAATACGGTGCCAAACCATTGGGGCTGGAACTATGTACAAGGTTCAGCTAATGGTCCAAATAGCGTTTCTAGCCAATGGTATAGAGAAATAGTAAGCCTAGGTGGCAACTATGCTGGCAAAGGCACAGGTGGCTATTCGCTGGAGCTTGCATACCCACGCTTTAATACAAACCAGGCGGGTGTATGGGTACGCACTACCGAAAACGGTACGCCTAGCAATTGGGTAAATATAAGCGGACCGCCTATAGGCAGTATAATGGCATGGCATAAAAACGGAGCCAATATGCCAGCCTTGCCTGACGGTTGGGTAGAATGTAACGGACAAACACTTAGCGATGCAGCTAGCCCGCTAAACGGTACAGCAATGCCTAATTTGAATGGTACATTTACTACAGAAGCTGGCGGAACATCATCAGCAGGACGCTTTTTAAGGGGCGGCGCAACAAGCGGAACGTTTGCATCTGACCGTACAAATAGTGTTACCGAAATGTTGATTGAAGATAATGGTGGAGGCCAAGCTAGCCAAAGGAGCATTCCCGATAACGGTTCATGGTCTGCTGCTGGCTATAACTATTACACAACAGGGTCTAACGACGGTATTAAATTGAGAAAAAAAGGTGTTGAAACCAATCCCGGCAGTATGACTGTGGTGTGGATTATGAAGGTTAAATAACATTGAGCATATAAAAACAAAAGCGGCTTCGATACATCGAAGCCGCTTTTGTTTTTAATCTTTCAGCCTGCCGCCCCTATACCAGTATTTAGTATAGTATGCCTCGCTAAGGTTACTAATAATAACGCCGGCTTGAGTACTAGCGTGAGCAAATTGCCCGTTTTGAAGGTATACACCCACATGCGATATGCGGCTTTTGCTACGTATGGTAAAGAACACAAAGTCGCCTTCCTGTAGCTTGCTTTTATCCTTAATGGGTATGCATAATGGGTAAATGCTATAACTGCCGTGAGGTACATCTTTGCCATATATCTTCTTATATAGCATTTGCGAAAAGCCCGAGCAGTCTATACCCTTATCGCTGCTGCCGCTGTAGCGGTAGCAGGTTTTGTACCAGCGGAATACCTCGTAGTACAGCGCCATGTTGTTAGTCTGAGTAAGGTCTATATCTTCCTTTTTATAGAACTCGAAAAACTTGGCACTATCAATATCGGCAGGGAAGCTATTATCGGCTATTCCCTGTATAGGTAGCGGTGTATCTAGGCTATCTTGCGCCGTAAGGCACATGGATAACATAGCAAAAATTGCTACTAAATAAATCCTTCCTCTCATCATAAGCTGTGGCTAATATAGAAAAATGAGAGTAGAGGCAGTCCTATCATAAGACTAGCACATCTCATTTTAAAATGTATTAACGTGTACTTTAGAAGTCCCACACGGGGCTGCGGCGTGCGCGTACATAGGCACGCAGCTTCATTATAAAGGCTAGGGTAAGGTATACTACAACAGGGGAAGCAACGGTAATGCAGCTAGCATATATAAAGAACATACGTATGTCTTTAGCAGGCATTTGCAGCTTTTCGCCAAGGCGCTCGCATACACCAAAGGTGTTGCTTTCTACCATAAACTTCAAGTCGTTGCTCAGTTGCTTCATCATATCCGTCCATTTGATTCAGCCGAATTTAAAGCATTTTTTCCTATTTCAGAATGCTATGCCCTATCGAGCAGTTTAAACAGTTAAAAGCAGTGCAGTGCTCGTTGTTCAATTGCAATAATGCCTGGGTATCGTAAGCAGATGTTGGCTTAATGCCTAGTTCCTTCCACATGGTAATTATACTGTTGCTCTCTGGCTTACATAGCTCCAATAGTTTCAATGCCTTATCGCAATAGTCTTCATCGGCCTTATACTTGCCATAAGCAAAAAGTACAGGCGCTACGGCGTTTATCAGCAATATGTTCTTGGCATCGTTGCCTATGTGCGAGTTTACTTTATCCGAAGTTTTAGCAAAATAATAATGCTCCTTCCAATAAGGCGACACCTCTACATCAAAGTAATTGAAGATGGCTTTAATGTCCTTCGCCTCTAGTATATGCGAGAACATCTTTATGTCGTAGTGCATCATGGCTGCCAACTGCGCCAAACGTATAGTAGGGAAATTAGAAGGCCTCAGGCGCAGAAACTTCCACAAGTGGTTCTCGATAGGTTGAAGGTTATGCAAGCGCTTTAGGTACATATATTCTTTGCGCAGTTTACTATGATACTCATCGTTATCTACCTTCTCATCTAGAAAGCCCGCTTGACCAAATACCAATGCTTCCAACTGCATCCTATCATCGGCATGCTTGGCCCACACGTTCACAGGCAGACTCTTAGCCATTAGGTAGAAAGGCTCCTTGTTGACCGAGGCGCCTAGGTAACGCGCTATCATGGCGAACATGAGGTTCTCCCAATCGGTGCCGTTCTCTGCCAACAATGCATTTATGCTTTGCACCTTACTTTCCAGGCGTTCTATCAGCATTCTATCTAGGTGCGCCTTTACAGTAAACTCAGGCACAGTGGCTATGTGCTTGGCGCAAGCTATGGTACTATCGTGCTTGGCCAGTTCATTGTATTTTGTTAGGGTAGAAATATTGATTCTATCTTTCAGTTCCAGCACTGGTATAGGTTCGCCTTTGCTGTTGTATATCTCGGCATCGTGCTTGTACACTACGTGTAGCACCACATTATCATAAGCAGCATCGGTTTGGTGGTGGTGCTTGTTCCAGTCGCTGGTGTTTATGTGTATCTCTACATTACCAACCCACAGCACCTCTCCTATCTTCACCTTTGCATTCTGAAAGTCGGCCCCCGAATGTACATTGTGCAAGCCCACCTTTAGTACCTCTACAGGTAAGCCCTCGGTGGTATGTAGTTGCGCTATATTATACAAACGGAACTTCCAAATAAAATGCAACAGGTGCTCATTCATATTGCAATAAAAGGAATAATTGTTGGATACAAGAAGAAAACAATTGACACAAAGAAAGAAAGGCTCGAAGAAAAGAAATACAAAGTACTTAGCGTCTTTGCGCCTTCGTGGCAAAATAAACTACAAAGTAATTTTGCAATCGGCTATTAGCCAAGTAAGGTCTTCCACCTGTGCGGGGGTTATCAGTGTTTCTTTCAAATTGAGTATGCGCAGTGCTTGTAGGTTGCGTATATCCGAAGCAAAATTGCCCAAGCCTTTGTTGAAGCTAAGGTCAACAGCTTTCAAGCTGCGTACTTCCATAAGTGGTGTAGGTATATCGCTAAACTGGTTGTAGGCAAAATCAACTATCTCTAGCTTGCCCATCTGTATCATTTCGCTAGGCAGTTTGCTAATGTTGTTTTTTGTACCTACTAGGCGCTTTAGCTTACCAAGCCTACCTATTTCGGTAGGCACAATGCTTATGTTGTTGTAACCGAAATCAAGTTCTTCTAAGCTGTTCAATTTGCATATTTCAGCAGGTAATACAGCAAACTCATTCTTAGTTATTAGTAGAAATTTAAGCTTA
>JAFDYM010000053.1 GCA_018267435.1 Bacteroidota bacterium
ATTATAAAGAATGAGGTGTTGTGGCAGGCCCGCATACATCCATTAGCTACTATTGAAAATATACCTGCCCGTAAGCTGCGCGAAATGACGAATAAGTGCAGCAAGTACAGCTTCGATTTTTTAAAATGGAAACGTAAAGGCGAGTTAAGCAAACACTTTGAAGTGTACGAGCAAAGCAAATGCCCTAATGGACATAAGCTAACGGTAAAGAACACGGGCAAGAGCCACCGCCGTAGCTACTTCTGCACCAACTGCCAAGTTGAATACTAATCAATCCCTAACAACTGCTTTAGCTGTGCTGCATTGGTATAGCCTGCATCAAAATATGTATTGTTGAAGTAGATGTAGTTGTTAGAGGTATGCGCAGGTATAGCTTTAGCCAATGCTATCAAATCATTCATGTCATACTCCGATTTAAATAGGATAGGATTGCCATGCATACGCATATAAAAATTGATGCTGGTATCTGCAATAGGCACTGGCATGTCTGGCAAATCTACATTGCACATAGTAATGTTATGCTTGCGCAGCAAGGCATAAACTTCTTCATTCCACCAACTAGCATGGCGGAACTCAATAACATTATTGGGAGATGATGGAATGTTCATTACACGCTCTATGTTGTCATCATTATGATGAAATGAGGGAGGCATTTGATATAGGATACAAGCTAGCTTATCGTGCAAGCCTTCCTCAATCAATACATGAAAATCTCTTATCTGCTGTGCGCAATCTTTCAAGCGCTTAATGTGCGATACATACTTGCTCATTTTTACCGAAAAGCGGAAACTGCTGTCGGTAGCCGCATAGTATTTTTTCAAGTCTGCCAACTTAGGTTGTCTATAGAAAGTGCCATTCAGCTCTACCGTATTAAGTATGGAATTGTAGTAATGCAGCCAATCCTTCGGCTTAACATCGCTAGGGTAGAAATGCCCTCGCCATGCCGAGTAGTAGAAGCCTGAACAGCCAATATAGTATTTGGTATTCATTACAAATGGCTCTTGTCAACCTCTAAGGGTTTGCCCGTTTCCGAAGGTTTAACCCCCTCGCGCATATCGGTATAAGTATGTGTAAACTCGGCGCCGAAGAACAATATCATTGATGAGTACGATACCCATAGCAATATCAAGATGATAGAACCTGCCGCGCCGTAGCCCGAGCCAGGGTCGGCCTTGCCGAAATATAAGCCCAGTGCCGACTTGCCAATGGTAAACAGAATCCCCGTAACCAGGCCGCCTATCCATACGCGCTTCCAAGGTACTTTGGCATCGGGTAGATATTTGAACATAATAGAAAACAATAAGCTAAGTACCGATAGCGATACTATGAAGTTGATGATTTGAAACACCCACATCCAAAACTGCGACGATTCGGCACGCAACAATGTACTTAAGCCCGAAAGCAGGGTAGAAATAACTAGTGATACAATCAATAAAAAGGCGATAGATAGTATTAGGCCGAACGAGAATAAACGCGCGCGCAAAAAGCCCCATATGCCTTTGTGCGGGGCAGCCTCTACGCCCCAAACTATATTCAGCGATTTTTGCAGCTCCAAGAATACCCCCATCGAGCCTATAAGCAATGTAACCACCCCCACTATAGTAGCCCATACCGATGCCTTTGTTTTGCTGGCAGCCTCAAGCATTACTTTTACCTGCTCGGCCGTTTGTGCGCCCATGGTATCGCTTACTTGCCCTAGCACCTTCTCATTTACTGCATCGGCACCAAATGCTACACCTGCTACGGTTATGATGATAACCAATAGTGCGGGCAGACTAAACACGGCGTAATAGGCTATAATGGCACTTTGGCGAAAGGGGTCAAGATTCCACCACGCTATGGCAGTTTGCTTTAGCACTTGCCACTTGCTAGCGCCCCATGTTTTTATGTCGCTAAACTTCATACGCAATCATTTTAACACATGGATAAAAAATGATGCCATTTAACTTTGTGTAATGTAGTATGTTATCAAAAAGCAAAAAGACCGCTCCTGGGTAGAAGCGGCCTTTTTTATGTTACAATGACTGATATTTCTTGTATTAGAAACGAGGACAGAACATAGTACCTGGCTTGCGTTTTTTCCAAGCGCCTACATAAGCTAGGCCTACTTCGAAACCACCACGGGTACGAGAGCCTGCTACTAGTTCGCTTACGTTTATATCGTATGCAAAGCCTAGTTCTATACCCATCCACGATGCACCTGCAGTAAGTACTACCGATTCAGCGTTTAGGCTTTTACCCCTCCAAGCTGCCTTAGGGTCGCCACCTACCATGCGGAACATAGCGCCTAAGCGTACGTGGTCAGCAGTTGGGTTGCGCTCGTCGAAAAGGAAGCGGAAGTCGGCAGCAAGCATAGTTTCTATGCTCTTGCCTTGGCTCATTACTATAAACTTAGGTTGTAAGTCGAACTTGCGGGCAATAGGGAAGTTAACACCACCATGGCCTACAAACTTCATGTTCAACCTTACGCTTTTATCGCCTAAGAAAGAGATAGAAGGCCTATTTAAGTGCATAGCCGAGAAACCTGCATAAGCATTGGTACGGCCACGGTACTTTTTAGTATTGAAACTTTTGTACCACAACAAACCTGCGTTTACATCCCAGTATATTTTGTTGTTGTCAGCCAAAAATTCGTTGGTAGGTAGGGTAGGGTCGTAGCCGTTGCCATCCCACTGTGCGCCGAACTGTAGGCGAGAGTAGTCAATAGATTGAGAATAGATGCCAGACGAGAAAGCGGCAGTAATAAAGTGTGTAGCACGGCTATCAAGCGCCTTGTGGTAAGCTAGCGATAAGCTACCGCTGTTAAAGCCAAACTTGGCTTCGCCGGCATGGTCGCCCATAAATGAACCGCCTATACCAAATGCATCGCCTTTCATAAAGCCTTTATCGGTACGGAAATCGGCCGAAGCTGTATAGGTACGGTACATAGGTACCGATTCGTTTTGCAAAATAGAACCCCATTGGCTACGGAACAAACCAGTAACACGGTAGTTGCCGTTAAAGGCACCGGTCAATGCTGGGTTCAGCGTAAGTGGGCTCATGTAAAACTGCGATAGGTGCGGATCTTGCGCAAATGCACCTTGGAAGGCCATCAGAGCGAAGATTAGGGCAGGTAAAATTCGTTTCATTTATGTTTCTCGGTTTTATAATGGGTTGTCTAAATTATGAAAAATTCGCTTTTACAAAAGGTGTAAAGGTTTTATTTTTCAGTTCCCTCACTTTAATTATACGCAACATAGCAATAAAGTTTCAAAAATCAGGGCTAAATAGTCTGTATTTAACATCATTGCCTGTGCCTCAATACCAAATACAAATATCTAGATGCTGCTAGTTGCCGCATGGTTGCGCGCACAAGTGCTAAAAAATGGTTGCATGCGGGTAGAGGAGTTTGGGGTGATGAGGGGTATATGTATTTAATACAAACTCATCCCCGACCCTTCTCTTTAAAAAGAGAAGGGAGTAGATTTGTGACATGTGCTCAAGGTTGTCGAAAAAGTACGCAAGGGATTTACGAAAGGCTCAGACTAGAGAGGAGCGTCTATTGTGGGATGAGCTTCGTAATCGTAAGCTAGATGGCATAAAGTTTATGAGGCAG
>JAFDYM010000540.1 GCA_018267435.1 Bacteroidota bacterium
CCCGAGGTAGAGCGCCGTGCCGACCAAGAGAAGCTAACAGCAGGCAGTGCCGCCACCACAGGAATAAGCACTGGTGTGCAAGCCGAGGAGATTGGCGATATGACCAAGGTAGACGGCAAGGAGTACACCATGAAATACGATACAGTATACCGTGTACAGTTTTATGCATTGCGCAAGCCTATACCGCTTGACACCAACTATTACACACACTTAAAGGGCTATGAAGTAATAGAGGAGAACGGCTACTTTAAATACATGCTTGGCCGCTTTAAAAGCTATGAAGATTGCCTACGCTTTTGGAAGAGCCAGATACAACCACGCTATAAGGAAAGCTTTATAGTAAAATATGTAGATGGTAAAAGGAGCTTTGAGTAGGGCTGGAAACAATAGATAAGGTTGCCACTAAACTTTAGGATTTGGTGCTGGTCAAATTCCGTTTTTGAATAGGTGTAGCTTTTATTAAACCAATAGCTACAAATAGTATTTATATTACACCGTGAACTTAGCTATAGATATAGGGAACACAAACATAAAAGCTGCTGTGTTTAACGGAGAGGGCTTAATAGAGGTGTGCTTACAGCAGGCAGAACTTAACGGCTTGCTAAGCAAATACCCTATTGAAAACGCCATAATATCTAAAACAGGTGATAACACAGAAATAGAACATAGGCTGAAAGGCATGGACATAAAGGTGGTGCACTTAAATAAAGAGCTTAGCCTACCCATAGAAATACTATACAAAACACCGCACACATTAGGGGCAGACCGTGTAGCGGGCAGCATAGCCGCCAATGCTGAATTTAGGAGCCAGCCAGTGCTCAAAATCGACTTTGGAACATGTATAACCTATGATGTGATAAATGCCGATAACCAATACCTAGGCGGCGCCATATCGCCAGGTATGATGATGCGTTTTAAGGCACTAAACAGCTACACTGCCAAGTTGCCCCTAATAGACCCCATGCAGTTTACGCAATACGAACTTACGGGCAGCGATACAGCCAGTTCGATAGCCAGCGGAGTAGTAAACGGCATAAAAAATGAGGTAGAAGGCATAATAAACGATTATAACCAGCGTTTTGGCAGCCTAAAGGTGCTAGCTACTGGCGGAGATTGCGGGCTTTTTGTTACTCTCATCAAAAGTGAGATATTTGCCCGCCCTTATTTAGTGTTGCAAGGGCTTAACCATATTCTTAACCATAACCTTAAATAAAATTGAAGGCAGGTAACCTAAATTATAAAATGCTGTATACTAAGCACTTGTTGCTTGCTTTCGGTTTATTGCTATTAGCTAACGGTATATTTGCACAGGCATCGTCGCCATATAGTCGTTTCGGCTTGGGTTATGTACGTAGCAGCACTTTTTCGGCAAATGGGGGTATGGGTGGCATTACAGCACCTTATGCTAGCTTAATGCACATCAACACTACCAACCCAGCTTCGTATGCATCGCTAGCGCGCACCACGCTTGAGGCAGGTTTTAATGTTGACGGAACCAACATACGCACCAACGACTCGACATACAAAACAGTAAGCGGCAACATAAACCACATAGCTATAGCCTTTGTACCAAAGGCCGATAAGTTTGCCATAACGGTGGGTCTATTGCCTTATACTAACATCAATTATACGTTTGTACAGAACTTTAATACGCCTGAAACCGGTGCATACCGCTACGGTTACGAAGGCAAAGGCTCGCTATACAATGTATTTGCTGGTGGTGCCTACAAGATAAAAAGCCGTATAAACGAGCTTGACAACTTTTCGATAGGTTTAAACCTAGGCTACATATTTGGCAAGCTTAGCTACCAAAAGCTTATTACATTTCCCGATAGCGTGGCTGCCTACAGCACCCGTAACCTTACCACCCTTAATGCAAGCAGCTTTAGCTATACAGCCGGCATACAGTACCGCCGCCGTATATACCATAACAGCGATATAAAAGACGAGCGTACCGATATATACTTTATAGCTGGCGCCTATGCAGGCGGCGGCGTAAAAATGAATGCGAAAATCAATAATTATTGGGACCGCCTTCAAACCAATGTAAATACTGGAGCACTTGAAGCTATTGACACCATTAATGCTGTGTACAACCAAAAAACCAAACTTAACATGCCTGTAACCGTAGGTGGTGGTGTAATGTTTGGCAACGAGCGCTTTTGGATGGTAGGTGCCGACTTTAAATATGCCAACTGGAGCAGCTACACCTCGCCGCTTGATAACGACCAACTGAAAGATAGCTGGCGCATATCGGCAGGTTTTCAAATTACACCTAAATACGATGATGTACGCAAATACTTTGGCCGTATACAGTACCGCCTAGGTGGCTACTATGGCAAAAGCGAAATGCAATACAACGGCAACCAATTGTACGAAGCAGGTGGTACTATAGGCTTGGGCTTCCCTTTCAAGCTAACACCTAGTACCGGCACTTTAATGAACATAACTGCCGATATAGGTACACGCAGCGTAAACAATGTGCCTAATGCCATTACTGAAGCTTACTACAGGCTTACCTTCGGTTTTGTATTGAACGATGCAGGCTGGTTCTTCAAACGCAAATTCGACTAAATATGAAGCGTTGCTGGTTGCTGGTTACGGGTTGCTTGTTAAGCAAACATACTCGCCGCGCACTGGCAATAGCATTTATATGTGCAGTATCCTTTACATCGTGCAAAACAGATTTGGAAGAAGCCAAACTGATAACCTCGCGCGCCAATACCAATATTGAAAATGGTAAAGATGTAGAGATACTATACAGCGATAACGGTATAGTACGTATAAAAGCCGAAGCTAAAACTGCTACACGCTATAACACGCAGAAACCTTACATGGAATTTAGCGATGGTATGAAGATGTTCTTCTACAGTGCTACTGGCGAGGTAGAGAGTACACTTACGGCGCGCTATGCCACAGCTGTAGAAAACAGTAATGAAATGACTGCGCGCGATAGCGTAGTAGTAATAAACAACAAAGGCGAACGCCTAGATACCGATGAATTGATATGGGACGAAACCAAGAAGACCATATACAGCAATACCTTTGTGCGCATTTCAACCGCCGATGAGATAATATATGGCAAGGGTATGGTGGCTGACCAAAACTTTAGCAACTACGTGGTAAAGAGTATAACAGGTATAGTAAAAGTGAAGACCAGCGCACTACAATAAATACCACATAATATGGGTATCGTTCCCCAATATTCCCATTTACTAAATACAATAAGCACTTCTATTGCTACGTTCAATAAACAGCTATAGCAATTATTATAGCCATCGTTTTTTGAAGAATTGTTGTTAAACCGAAACATTCTGGTAATAAAAAGAAGAAACTATAGCGCTTAGCAGCACTAAGGGATAACTATGTCTTTAAAAGCGTGTTATACCACAATACAATGGCATGGCACGCCTTTTTTTGTTCATGGTAAAATGTATAAACCATGAGAAAAATTAAGATGATGGTAGCCGCGCTGACCCTTGTGTCGGTAGCTACTTTAGTGGGCTGTAAAAAAGATGGTACTACTAACGACGGAACAGATGTAAAAATGATGCTAACCGATGCACCTGGCGATTTTGATGCCATATACTTAGACGTAGAGGCAGTGCGCGTACATACCGATGCAGAAGGTTGGGTAACATATAACAGTAACCTAGGTGTAATAAACATACTAGACTACACCAATGGTG
This sequence comes from Bacteroidota bacterium, assembly GCA_018267435.1. Taxonomy (GTDB): domain Bacteria; phylum Bacteroidota; class Bacteroidia; order Chitinophagales; family LD1; genus Bog-950. The sequence goes on from JAFDYM010000540.1 coordinate 3,690, forward strand.
AAGCTACAGTGCTAACCGATATGCACTTTGAAGCTAATGCCCATGTAAACCAAATACGCCTTGTATTGGGTAGCAACAACAGCATAGTGGTAGATGGCCAAACATATGCACTTAGCACACCAAGTGCTCAGCAATCGGGCTTGAAAATTAACCTAGACCATACCTTTACTGGTGGTGGTACGTATACTTGGACACTTGACTTTGATGCTGCTCAATCAATAGTAACACAGGGTAATGGTAGCTACCAACTTAAGCCAGTACTTAGGTTAATAGTAGATAACGAAACCGCCATAGCTATTAACGGCAACACTGGTGGCAGCGTAGATATTGACTTAGATGGTGATGGCACAATAGATATAGATGCCGATGAAGAAACTGCAGTTATTATAAACGGTAGTGTAACCGGTAACATATCTGGTAGCATAAGCAACATAGGTGGCTTGGCTATAGTTACAGCTACTAATACTTCTACTAACACTTCCGTATCTACTGTAAATAGCTTGAGCGGTAACTTCCAATTGAGCGCAGTACACACAGGTACTTACACTATAAGCATAGACCCACTGGTACCACTATTAGCTACGCAAACTATTCAGAGCGTAACAGTAACAGCAGGTCAAACTACAAATTTGGGGTTAGTTGCTTTTTAGGAATCAACGCATAGATTTCGGCAACATTCAGTCCCGTCCAACTATTGGGCGGGACTGTTTTTTTTAAATAGGGCAGGCATAAAACATTGTCTGCCCATTTTTATTTCTTACTACCTTAGCAGCATGAAAATACTTTCATACTTAGAACGCGCCTGGGTGGGTGCAGCTATAGCAGCACTAATAGTAGCTGTCTATAATGCCATCACGTTACAAGTGTTCGATAATAGGGTATACTTCCCCATATTTTGTTCTATATTTTGCATGCTGTTGTGGTACAACGTGCGTGGTCAGCGCCGCTTTAAAGAAAAGATAGATACTGAAGAAAAGCAGCGTCGAAATCAGCAGCCAAAGCAGTAGGTTTCTTCGCAATTCTGTGCCTTTGCGGCTATTTCTCTACTCCACGTAATCCAAATCTTTACCGTAGGTTTCTTTGCTATAGTATAACGCTATCAATGGCAGGGCTATGCATATAGCTGCTACTATAGCACCGCTGGTAAGCTGCGTAAACCAGTGCTGCAAGCTTTTATACAGCAAAGTAATAATAGGCAGCGAGCCACGTATAAAATTA
>JAFDYM010000541.1 GCA_018267435.1 Bacteroidota bacterium
CAGCAAGGCTATCTATAAACGGTCCGGTTCCATTAGTACTCCAAACCAGGGTTATAGCACCAGTACCACCTGTTGCACTTACAGCTATTTCGCCGTTTGCACTACCCGAACAAGTAGCATCGGTAACAGCACCGCTTATAGTTATGGCACCAGGGGCGGCAGGTACTACATATGTAGCTGTGGCACTACAGCCATTAGCATCGTAAGCAGTTACGCTATAAGTAGCAGCAGCAAGGTTGGTAATAGTAGCAGTGCTATCGCCTGTACTCCATACAAATGTTTTAGGGCCCGTGCCGCCACTTGCATTGGCAGTAATACTACCGCCCAATATACAAGTGCTTTGTGTTATAGCTGGAATGCCCATGGCTACAGCCGTAGGCTGTGTAACACTAAATGTGCTGCTTGCACTACAGCCGTTGCTGCCGGTAGCAGTTACGGTATAGCTGCCCGCAGGTAGGTTGCTTGCAGTGTTGCCCGCTGGTAGGCTATTGCTCCAGGTGTATACTACGGCAGGTGCGGCATTGCTGGTTACAGCTATGCTACCAGTGTTGCTGCCAAAGCAGGCAGCATTTTGTATAGTAGGTGTTATGCTTATGGTAGGCAAGGTGTAAGTACGGGTAAAGTTGCACGAAGTATCGCTGCTAAACTGTGCAGTAATGGTATATGTGCCACCAGTGGTAGGTATGTCTGAAAGGGTATAAGGCACACTTGTACCAAAGCTGCCTATTAGCATAGTATCTACACCTGTACTGCTAGTAATAGTTAAAGTATCGTTAGCTGGTGGGTACTGTACGGTTAGCACCCCATTTACAGTATGGGTATTGCCGCTACATGATACCGCGTTAGCTGTCATATTGGTAATGTTGCACAATATGGCACAGTTGGTAGTAGCAGTACTACTGCCGTCGGTAGTAAGTATAAAGTTGGTTGGTTGGTTACTGTAGTTGGTTACACACAGTATGTAGTATTGGCCTGCAACTGCACCGTCAATATCAATATGCTCGGTAGCTGCTGCCGAGTAGCTACAATCTACCACATTGGCAGTAGGTAGTTGGTTACAAACGTTGCTGCTGGTAAAGGGGCCCCAGCATACAAAGTCAACGTCAACCGAGTTAGTATTGGCCATTGATATATCAAGGTTGCCCGACTGTGCAATTTGCAAGTAGTACCATACTGGGTTAGGCTGCGTTATCAAGCAATCATAATCAGGGCCTACCTCAGCAGTAGTGCCTGTGGCAGCTGGAAAATTGTAGTTAGAGCTACTGCAAAAAGGACTGCTTACAGCGCAGCTTGTGTTGGCAGCTGGTGGCGGTGGAGGAGGAGGTGTACCACAACCTAGGTTAGCTATCCAACCAGAGTATACAACACTACCGTCAGATACAAACTGGAAAGTTAGACAGTTGCTCGGGTTGCTTGATACAATAGTGCCTGGATTAGTTGTACCCGAAAAGGTACCTATAATTGGCGAGTTGGTAGTAGGACCGTTATAAACGGTAAGGACATCCAATGATCCTTCTGTTCTAAAGTTTAAAAACTGCGCATATAATGCAGAGTCCTGCGTAGCCGAACAAAAGGTTATTTTGAAAGTTTGGCTGTTACCATAGTTACCGGTTTCTCCGCCACTATCGGTAAACACACCCGAACATGTTGTTGCATTGCCGCTTGAACCTATTACATAGGTTTGTGCCATAGCTACATTTAAGCCAAGGCAACACGCCACAACAACCAAACACTTTACAATTGTAGAGTTGTACTTCATCACTAAGCCGATTTTTAATACACAAAAAAATATTGGGGGAGCAATATTGCTAGGTTCCACACACGCATTCACACACTCCCCAAGTGTGGCAAAAGTATATAAAAACCCATATTATAATGCATTTTAAGAGGTTATTTATGCCGGGCTTTTATTTGTTAAGTTAGGTGCAAAACCATTTAATGCTTTATTTTCGCAGCCCGTATTTTGCGGCAGAAAATAAATATTTCCATGTCCTTATTTTCGAAAGAAAACATCTTCCATTTTGCTAAAGAATTGATTTGGTGGGCTATAACACTTATGATTGCTTTTGCAGTAGTGTATCCTATATATCAAAAGATAGATTACATGTTCCTGAAAATGAACATGTTCTTTGTTTTTTTGACAATAACCTACTTCCGTTGGACTGTTTCTATAAGAAACTTGCCGTTTTTGCAGCCAGTTTGGACCCGTTTTGCGCTTTTTGCCCTTAATGTTAGCCTATTTGTATATTTAATGGGCGAAGAGCAAAAGTTTCTGATGAGGGTAGATAATTTCTTTGTAGAGGATTTTGGTATGGCCTGGAAAGAACTAAGCATGGTGGAAGCCGAAAAACTGATGCGATATATTTATAGCGAAATAGTACTATTTGGCACGGGGGCGCTTATTATGATATTTGTTTTCAATGCCCGTATTATTATCTCTGCATGGCAGTTCTATAAATACAAAGCCGATAAGGCATTTGTAAACAACTAATACTAACTAACCGAAAAACATACAATGGTAAAATTTTCAGAAATGCCTTACAAAAGGCCCAATATATACCAGTTAGAGACAGACTTTAACTCCTTATTGGCTGAATTTGACAGTGCGGAAAGCGCCGAAAAGCAGCGCGAAACCCTATCGAAAATAAATCACCTGCGTAGCGACTTTATGACCTATGCTGCCATAGCCAGTGTGCGCAACAGCATTAACACTACCGATGCCTACTACGAAAAGGAGCAGGAGTTTTACGATAACAGCGAACCTACACTAAAGGACCTTAGCACTAGGCTATATAAGTCATTGGGCAATAGCAGGTTTAAAGGCGAATTGAAAGAAGCTTTCGGCAACCAACTATTCAACCTAGCAGATGTTAGTTTGAAGACTTTCAATATTTCAATTATTGAAGACCTACAGGAAGAAAACAAGCTAGGTACTGAGTATACTAAGCTAGTGGCTAGTGCCGAAGTAGAATTTAATGGCGAGAAGATGAACCTATCGCAGTTAGAAGCTTTTAGCCAAAGCACCGACCGCGAACTGCGCCGTACTTCTAACCTGGCTAAAACCTCATTCTTCGCCAAGCACGAAAAGGAATTTGACGAGATATACGATAAACTGATAAAAGTACGTACGCGCATAGCGCAAAAGCTTGGTTATAAGAACTTTGTAGAGCTAGGCTACTACCGTATGAACCGCACCGACTACAATGCCGAAATGGTAGCCAATTTCCGCGAGCAGGTGCGCCAATACATAGTGCCTTTGGCTACTAAGCTGCGCGAAAAGCAGCGTGAGCGTATTGGTTTAGATAAGTTGAAGATATACGACTGGGGCCACAACTTTAACAGCGGCAACCCTGCACCAAAGGGTACACCAGAGGAAATAATAGCCAACGGCACCAAAATGTACGCCGAGCTTTCGGCTGAAACCAAAGAGTTTTACGACTTTATGGTGAATAACGAGCTGATGGACCTTGAAACCAAGAAAGGTAAAGCAGGTGGTGGCTATTGTACCATGTTCCAGAACTATAAGGCACCTTTCATATTTGCCAACTTTAATGGCACCATAGGCGATGTAGATGTACTAACCCACGAGGCGGGTCACGCATTCCAGTGCTACCAAAGCCGCGGCTTTGAGGTAGAAGAGTACTACTGGCCTACCATGGAAGCCTGCGAAATACACAGCATGAGTATGGAGCAGTTGACCTACCCATGGATGAACTTGTTCTTCGGCGATGATACCGACAAATACAAATACGTACACACAGCTAGCAACATCCTGTTCCTGCCTTATGGCGTAGCGGTAGATGAGTTTCAGCACCGTATGTACGAACAACCGGAGCTTACGCCTGAGCAGCGTAAGCAGGTATGGCTAGAAATGGAAGCGAAATATCGCCCTTGGGTGGACTACGATGGCGTAGAGTACCTAGAGCGCGGCGGCTTTTGGCAGCGCCAAGCACATATTTACCGCAGCCCTTTCTACTACATCGACTACTGCTTGGCGCAGGTTTGTGCATTTCAGTTTTGGAGCAAGAGCCAGAAGGACTTTAAAGCCGCTTGGGCCGACTACGTTACACTGTGCAATGCCGGTGGTAGCAAATCTTTCCTAGGCTTGGTTGAGCTGGCTGGCCTGCGCTCGCCGTTTGAAGACGGTGTGGTGAAGGATATAGCGCAGGAAGTAGGTGCGCACCTAGATGCCGTTAACGACAAAGCCCTGTAATACCACCCGTGGTACTGCTGCTGGATAATTACGACTCGTTTACCTACAATTTGTACGACTACATATTGCAGCTAGGGCAGCAATGCCAAGTAGTGCGCAACGATGAAATGAGCGTAGAAGACATTGCTGCGCTTAATTTCTCGTCAATCGTTATCAGCCCAGGGCCTAAAACGCCGAAGGAAGCGGGTATAACCATGCAGCTTATAGAGCATTTCCATCAAACAAAACCAATCCTAGGCATCTGTCTTGGCCACCAAGCCATAGGGCAGTTTTTTGGTGCAGAACTGATAAAGGCTGCCAAGCCCATGCACGGCAAAACCTCGAGCATAACGCACAATGGGCATTGGCTTTTTAAGGGTATGCCAAGCCCTTTTGAAGTGATGCGCTACCACTCGTTAGTTATAGAGGAAAATATGCCTAAAAACTTACAGTTGTTAGCCGAAACTAACACCCGTGAGCCAATGGTAATTGCGCACGAACATTTACCGATAATCGGCGTACAATTTCACCCTGAAAGTGTGCTGACAGAACACGGTTTGCAGCTTTTGAAAAATTGGTTTGAGGGGATTGATGCGTAATTCATTTGGTTGATTACAGCTTTCATCCCCCGCGCTCAATGCTTTGCATTTCGCTTGCCCCCTTCAACACTCCTTTGCTGCGCAAACTCGTTAAGGGGCACTAAAAACAATGTTGGCTGAATGAGCGCACTTAGCTTTTCCTCGTCTTAGTGTCCCTTTGAAGGGACCGATGCGCAAATTTCAGCATGAAATTTGCGCATCGAGGGATGATAAAGCTAGGCTCTACAGCAGGGTCGCACGTGGTGCGAAGCAGGCTGAAGAGGCGCCGCCGTACCCGCGCCTAATGGTTTTTCAGCAAAAACCTACCCGTAGCATGTACCACTTCTTTTAAATCAGCTGGTAGCTCATCCTCCGTCCACGGGTGCTTGCCGCCGAAGGTGTGGCCGCCGTTTTCTATCAGCAGCAGTTTTGTTTTCGGGTTCCAACCGTGCATTTCTTCAGCGTATGCCACAGGTACTGTTTCGTCCTTACTGCCGTGGATGATGAGGAAGGGTTTATCTATTTCGCGCACCGCATCGGGTATATAAAGCCTGTCCTTATGGGCAAAATAGCTTTCGTACATCTGCCATTTTATGGGCATGTGCTGCTTGGTGCGGCTGTTGGGTATGTATATAATGCCGTCGCGTTTTATTTGCTCAAAACGCTCGGCGGTCCAAAACTTGCCGAATTCGTTTACGCTGTTCCAAGTTACCAGTTTCTTTACGCGCACATCCTCGCGCGCCTTCAATATGGTTATACCTCCGCCGCGGCTATGGCCTAGCAAGCTTAGTTGTAGCGCATCGGTATCGTCAATGGCAGGGAAGTCGTCGCTGCATACCCAGTCTATTACCACTTTTAGGTCGTCCAGTTCTATTAGAAAGTTGTCGTTGCCGAAAGCTTCTAGGTCGGCGAAGTTGTATGGGTCATCTACCGTAGTGCCGTTGTGGCTAAAGTTGAACTTAACCACCACTAGGCCCATTTCGGCTAGGGCGTGCGCCATAGCGTTGAAGGGTCCCCAATCTTTAAAGCCGACATAACCATGGCTGAAAATAACCACAGGCTTTTTGTGGCCATCTAGCCTATAAGTTATATCGGCTATAAATGGCCTGCCGTGCAAACCCTGCAGCACTACGTTCGGAGATTGGATAATCATACTTGAAATATAAAAACTATTGGCGTTTGCCCTGGCTATGTTTAC
>JAFDYM010000542.1 GCA_018267435.1 Bacteroidota bacterium
ATCTGTCCTGAACTATACTTTGAATATTCATTCTCATCGTAAAGAAGAAACTCCTTTGCCTTAAACTCGATATAGTCCTCGTCCAAAATGTCGAATGCTATTTCATCTGAAAGGATAAGCGATAAATATTTTCCGAATAACTGAACTCTATCAGATTTTTTTAAAGTTGAAAACGCTTTGTTTAATCGCGTGTGAATTTGATTTGGCGTTAAAAATCCCTTGCCGCCTTGAAATCCACAGTAGTAATAGCTGTATGTCTTGGTTTCTTTTGGCCTTGGGAACCTATCAAAGAGGCTGTACGAAATTGCCATTACACGGCTAAAAGGTGGAACATACTTAGTAGAAAACTCTCCTTGTTGCTCATACCCACTAAGTGTTGAAGCTAATTTCCCAATGTATTGTGTTTTGCCCGTTCCGTTTTTCCCAATAATGACTTTTATCCGGAATGGTAAGCTCTCCTTTTCAGAGAAATCAAATTTTATTTTGTGTTTTTCAATTGCACTTCCTATCAGAGTCGAAAATGTAAACTGAAACGTATTTTCCACTATAATGTCATTATAGACTCTTTTCCCTTCACGTAAGGCTTTCTGTGCTTCGCTACCTCGAAGCAAGGAGGTTTTAAAGCCACTCTCATGCTCAAAAAATTCAAGTATACCTCTATTGATTGCCACATCGTTTACTGCATCAAGGTAATAATCGGCAGTCTCCTTATCAACATCCTCTCTAAGTCTCGCATAAAAGGAGTTTGATTGCCCCAAAGAGCAAAAATTTTTATCCAATGAAGTAAATGTTTCAGGCAGGTCACCATTATTTTCTGCTTTGTTGTAAAACTTTGCCGCTCCTATATCAGCAAATTTCTTTTCCGATGAGTGGTAAACAATGTTGTATTGTGTCTTTAGTCCATAATCATCCCACTTGTCCTTGGTAAAGACGAAACATGGGTATAGGTGGTAATCTTTTTTGAATTCTTCAGCCGAATAGAAGGGAATTTCTCTCCCCGTAAAAAGTATCTTATCATTCCTGAAAATTTCTCTTACGGTCTCAAGAATATTAACTCGCGAAATTGTGGAACGATAAGCACCCTTGTTTTTTATTTCAAAAGGGTTAAATTTTTTATCCCACTTAACTTTTAGAGTCTGACCATCTTTAGGATTTTCTGTAACTGTTCCTGTTGCATGGATTGCAAGAATGGAAACGCTTTCACCATCTTCTTTTCTTGTATAAGTGGTTTTGGCCGCTATACGAGAACCTACCTTTACGGAATTCACTCGTTCCAGATACTTGTCCTCAAAACCATTCTCCCAAATACCCTCGTCAATAAAGCGAGGCAACTGATTTTCAGGTTCACTTGTCCCCCAAGTAAATCCTACGCAATAATACTGGATACTCTTTGCCATATTTTTCTAAGCTATCAAGATTACTAATATTAACTGAACTAAATTTAAAAACTTAACACTTGCAATTTGCTTCATAAGCGTGTTACTGTAAGATTTACAGACCTAACCAAACACAATTTAATGTCCACAAAAACTATTTATTCCATCGGCTATGGCAATCGGAAAATCGAAGACTTTATTTTACTACTTAAACGCTATGGCATCAATACACTACTTGACATCAGGTCGAAACCGTTATCCCGTTTTCAACCTGCCTGCAACAAAGAAAAACCGCAAGAACATCTAAGGAATGAAGACATAGTATACTTATTCATGGGCGGTGAATTAGGAGCTAAGCCGAAAGACCCAAAATATTACGTTAACGGCGTTGTAAGCTACCAAGCAATAAAGGATACGGGCAGATTTAGCCAATGAGTTATTTATTCAACAGTTAAGTGAGTTCAATTTTCATGAGGAAGTATTGGAGTTATGCTTTCCATTGCTCAAGGAACGATTTAAGCAAGATGATGGAAAGAGAGAAAAAGAGCGCAAGAGAATAGAAGATGAAATCGAAACTATCAAAAGGCGGCAAAGTTCTCTCAATGCTAAGTTCGTAGATGATTTGGTATCGGATAGAGACTACAATCAGATGAAAACGCAGTTAGAAGAGCGGTACAATAATTTAGTAATGCAACATGCTTCCTTGGGTAATGAAGGTAAAGAATTAAGTAAGCAAATAAGTTTTGCGTTTAGCCTGTTATCTAACCTCTCCGGATATTATGAAAGTGCACGGTTAGAATTAAAGCAAAAACTAATCGGTTCGATGTTTCCTGAAAATTTGACTTTTTCAGATAACAATTATCGAACCATTAAAATTAATGAGGCAATAGAGATAATACATAGGCGTATCAGCGGTTTCCATAAAAAAAACAGGGGGCAAGAAGTTATTTCTAACGACTTGCCCACTTTGGCTCCCCGACCGAGGCTCGAATCTTAAATTCATAAAACGGTTATTGAACGTCGATTCTTATTGTAATATTGGTTCAATCCATGTAGTATACCCTGAACAGCCTTATCTATTCCATCTTCATTATCCACTTGCAGCGAGGTAAACTCCGGATATATTCCTGCGTTTATGTTTTGATACTTGTAGGCGTAGGAGAACTTGACTTGGGGACTATCATTGCCCTCGGCTTTTATAAAAGTTACTGTTGGACGATACTGATAGATAGTCAAACTTTCCTTGCGTATAGTTGACAACAGTAGTACCGATAGCTCAAGTGAGCGCAGCAAGGCTTCGCTTTCCTCTTGGGCCCTGGGAGAATTGATAAAGATCGTTTCCATGTTTTGTTTGATTGTTTTAGTTGAATAATTCATTTTTAACAAGGGTGGCGGTTTAATAAATTTATCACAGGTTGAACACTGTACCTTTAATAAATTTATTAAACCCCAGTACTCCTTTTAGTCTTGCGTTAAGTTATACAGCTCAGGGAACCTACGCTTCAGGACATCGATCTTTTCAGAGACCATGATCTGTTTGTACATGGTTCCCTCCATGCTGCCGTAATAATTTTCCAGGAACCTATACTGCGCCTTTTTATATGCTTCCCAAGCAGTTTGCGATGACTGCAAGTTTATTCGGTTGGCACCTTCCATTTGGCTATAAAGCAGTTCATACGTATCATGCAGCTGCTTCTCCCATGCATCAAGGGCCTCTACTAGACAGGCCACCACGCCGTTGTTGGTGCTGCCTTTTTGCTTGATACATTGTTCGAGGGTTTCGTCTATCCATTTACCGTCGCTTTGGTAAGTCGTTGAGTCGCCGTAAGTATCCGTCTGACTATATGCAGCTATCGTTTGCACTATCATCCATGTTATCAGCACTATCTTTTTCATGTTTGTTGTTATTGTTTTATTAAAGGTTCTGAAAAGGTTTATGGTTTGTTGCAGATAGTGCATTATACAGTATGCACCACTATCGCGTAGACTATGCATGGTTAACCTTTGCACTATCCGCGCTTATGGGTTGACTATCATCAACACTATATACACTATCTTTTTTCAATCGTTCCTTGTTTTAGCTCTATTGAATAAGGTTCCTCTAGCCTGCGATAACCTTCGCTATACTTACTGCATAGTACCAGCATAGTTATCTTGACTATATCCGTTTGCTCTACTGCTGTGGATTTATCACGTTGCATGCCATGATTCCTTTATTGAATGATTACCCGTACGCATTTGCTTTGACCTGCCGTTGACAACCTTAGCAGATACACACCTTTCGGCATAGTTGGTAGGCTATATTGTATTTTGCCATTATTGTTCAAAAGGTTCATGGTATCTATTACAGCTACTTCCTGTCCCAACATGTCCCATATCGACAGGCTTGCATTTTCGCTATCGGCCATGGAATACTCGATGGTCAGTTTATCGTGTGCAGGGTTTGGATAAGCAAGCAGCGACATGCCATGGCTCTTGGGCTTTATCTCGCTCAACCCTGTCGGCGTAGCCGGCAGGTTCGCTGTAGGGTTTGCTTCGACTGTCAGGTTCTCGTTGACTTTCATACCGCGCAATACCAGGCCCATTTCAGGCTTGCCGAACAGCAAGCCTGTTACAGGGGTATATTGCCCGCCGTAAAGTTCATGGTCGATGGTATCCTGTTCCTGTGATAGGGTATAGAGCGTATTGTCCTTTGCCAGCAGCATGTCCATATCCCAAAAGAAAATGGATGTATCCCCGGCTATCTCCGTGCTGAAATCGATGCTTTGCCAATTACTACTGCTGTTCAGGTCTTTCAAAATAATGTTGACCTCGCCCGCATCGGGTTCCCCGTTTTCGGAATAGATGTCCGTACTATGGTACGATACAGCCGCAAAGCCCATATCGCTGATAGATACCTTCGGCAGCCTTATGTTTGACAGGGAATCGCTGTACTCAAAATAGTTGGCCTCGTCCCATTCTCCGTTGTAATAAACCTCTGCCTTGATGCTGTTCGTTTCTTCGCCATCTTCCGTGTAGAGCGTGCTGGTATAGGCGATGGCTCCATAATCCCCGTTGAAGTCCATGCTGAGTTCGTTATACACCTCGTCGCCATTGTCATCGGCCAGCACCTCGTTTCCGCTCCACGCTTCGCCATCATAATAGCTGACTACGACTTGATTGCCGCCTATGGAATCATCCCCGTCGCTATCCGCTATCCATGCCGCAATGGCATGGATAGAATCTATAAAGCATACCTGCACCGCATAGTTATTGCCGGCCATGTCATTAATAATATCGGGGCTTGACTGGTACCAGATACCGTTGCTGCTTTTCAGTTCCGTATACCATATGTCGGTATTGCCTACCGTATCTTCTGCCAGCCATGTCAATAGTGCTATGCCTGAGTCGCTGATGGCGATGCCCGGCATGGAAGCGGGTAAGTCCAAGCCATCGGCCCCATATACCTTGCTTTTGTTGACAATGGCATTGCTTATAGGGTCATATACAGCATACCATACTTCCAGGTTATCGAAGATGCTGTCGAGGTCATAGTTGTCATCCACCAGGTCTATATCCAAGCTGCCCTGTGTCCAAACGATGATGGCAGTCCCGTCCGTCGCTATGGCCACCTTTGGTGATTCGAGGAACACACCGCTGCTGTTTACCTCTACAGGTTGCGAAAACCTGTTCAGGTTGGTATCAAGTACAGAATATAGCAAACGGGCGCTCATGGAATCGCTTTCTATCCATGCCACACCCAGCATGCCGCCCCTGTTGCCAAAGGCAGGCTGTGGATTGTAGTCTGGTATATCAAAAAACGCGCTGCTATCGGTTTCATCGGAACGGGAATTGAGGTTGTAGGTTATTTTAAGCCCTGGGCCTAATAAAGTGTCCAAGCCATCCGGTAAACCGTCACCGAAAGGCATGGGCTGGTCGTTGTTGTCCCGCGGCCATATGATGCCGTCCGCAATCTCGTTGTTGGCCTCGCACCAATTGCCGGAACCGCACAGCTTCTTTTTAAGCCAGCCTACGGCACCTGTAAGGGTAACCTTGCCGCTTATCTGTAGATCGCCGCCAAGAGCAAGCTGTGACTCAAAACCGGGTACTGTCTTGAAGGCGTAGCTGGCACCGATCCTTCCGGTGGCTGTCAAGGCAGCCCTGATACCTGCGATGTGCTTATTGACCAAGCTGCCTGTTACCCTGACGGTCCCGTCGATGCGGGCACCGATAGCCGCATTGCTCCAACCGCCGTTGGGGCCTTCCACAAAGCCAAAGCCACCGTTGTTGTCCATGCCGATGTAAAGGTCGCTGGAGATCCCGCCGTCCACGCTGATGCCTGCACCTACTTCGATCTTGCCCGGCTGGATCATGGGAAGGGGTAGGGTAAACTCCGGCATGTCATAGCTGAAGAGCCTGCGCGAATCGCTGATGTGGCCTTCGATGACCGGGTTGAGGTCATTATCAATAGTGATGGCAAGGTTGCCATTACCCGTCAGGTCTATTTCGCCTTCGCAACCGGTCAGGCCGAATGCATCGAGGCTATACTGTATGCTATTGTCGTTACCCGATATTGTCCCACCTGACAAATCATACTCGCGTTTCAAGACCAGTGCCGCGCCGCTCAAGCCAAACTTCCTGCCGCCCAGGCCTACGATGGATCCATCGACTTCGCCCGATGAATCGGGGAAGCTGATGGTATATTCCATATAGGCTATGCCTTGTGCACCGATGCTGTCTACCGTGATTTCAATATAATCGCTGTTCAGCGATTCTGGTCCAGGTTTTATGCTGAACCCATAGCGGTCGGAGTTGTCCAGCCAATCTCCGTTGCTGTCATAGAAGCGGGCTTCCAGCGAAACTGCTTCGCTGTCGAGTCCGCCCATGTCCATGGTGTCTACCCAATCCATACCATCGGCTTCGGCTAGGACAGAATCAAGCACTTCGTCGTCCTCGTCCAAAACACATAGCCATACAACATCGGTATTAGGGGGCGCGTTGTTGATGATGAGTATGTTCTCAAAGCCATCGATCCCTTGCACGAAGATGGGGTCGCTGACAGGTATGGATGAAGTAATGTCGCCTGTCTGTGCGGAGGCTGTCATGCAGATACAGGCGGTGCAGCAAGCAAAGAGCATTGCTTTAATGTTAAAGCGTGATAGAAAAGTCTTCATGGTATAGGGTTTAGGGGCTTAGTTTATTTTTTGGATGAAGAGGGTGGCATATATCTCGTCCTCGCCTGAGTTGAGGGGAGCCCCTGCTGAATAATTGGAAGTACCTGCGGGGAAAATGGAATAGTCTATGAACTGTTGCAGTACAACCGTCGTAGCAGTAGCCACTGTAAACGTCCCTTCCAAAGTTTGCGCATAGGGTTCGGTAAGCACCGCGCCGTTGAGATTTTGTCGGTAGGCACTCAGCTTGTTCCCTTTACCCAGTACGAGGGTAGCGTTAGTGCTGGTATTGCGTAGCCGAAGATTGGCGGTGGCGTTTAAAATAGCATAGTTATAGGTTGTATTATAAGGCACATGGAAAGCCCAGCCGCTTGTTGCACGGACATAATAGGTGCCGGGCTGCAAGGTGATGGTATTGCCGGTGCGGGTTATGGCCGAACCTGCCAATGATTCGTTGCTGTTTAACTGGCGCACAGACCACGTGGAATCGCTAAGTGTCGTAGCAGGGTTGATACCCGAAGGTAACCGCTCGCTGAATACGGCATAGTCGGACCAGGCACTGTTGCCGGAGGCTCCCGTTGGGCCCGTTGCACCTGTAGCTCCGTTCAAGCCCGTTGCGCCTGCGATACCCGCCGCTCCCGTAGCCCCGGTCATGCCAACAATACCGGTAGCTCCCGTTGCACCTGTTGCGCCCGTCGGGCCGGTTGCACCACCACCGCTACCCACAGGACCTGTCGGGCCTGTAGGGCCTGTTATACCGGTTGCTCCCGTGCTACCAGTACCACCAGTAGCCCCAGTATTCCCTGTTGCGCCGGCAGTGCCAGTTGGGCCTGTTGGACCGGTATGGCCTGCACCGCCGCCACCGGAGCCTGATGATTTGGCATATAGAGCATAGGGTACGCTTAGCAGTTGCTGCGTACCCATATCTGCAAAGCTGTTCCCGCCGTCAACATCCAGTTCTATTTGCAGGTAACAGTTGCCCAGTGCCCAGTTGATCAGGCTGAAGTTGCCTGCTACCACCGTACCGTTGCCGATGGCAAAGGTTGATAGCCCGAATTCGTTGGTCGTATCAAGGTGGGTTTCCCGGTAGACTATGTTTCCGGAAATACCTCCCTGGCGTATAGTCGTTCTAAAATTTACCGATTGGTTGGCAACTATCTGCCCGCTTGCATTGCGTACTATGGCCTGGTAGTTGAATGCATGGGGTACTTGTGCGTATAGTTTAAGGCTGAATAGGAGGATGGCTATACAAAGCCAAAGTGGGAAGTGGTTCTTTTTCATAAGAGTGGTTTTTACCACAGAAAAAGAGAAGGGTGCCTGAACTCATTATCTAACCAGACCGGGTACCGCGAAGCACCACAACCGAAAAGAATAATGAGGAAGCACCCCGAATGGGGCGTTCCCTGCATATTCTCCCGGTTGTATTGAAATTCGCGGTTTCGGTCTGAGAGAAACACAGCTAACGCTGTTATTTAGTAAGAGGTTTAGTTGTCCCTTGTCTTAGTCGATAGTATTGTTTTTTGTTTCAGGTACGAATGTAGGATATCGCTTTTAGTTTACATAATGTATAGTTAGGCATTGTCCAGCTGCGGAAAAAATACTCTATCTTATAGTTTTTGGAACTATACGCGCTTGACTATACGTAGAGCATTTTGACTATACACACGCGCCCTTATCACTATCGGAAATACTGCAAAATAACTCCCGCTTGTGTTTATCCATGTGCATAGTCTGCTTTATAGTTTACCTCATTCGATTATTAATAAATTTATTAACTATACTGCCTACCGATGTTAACGTATATATGGTCATATCACACGCATTTTATCCATCGGAAACTTTAATCCATTTACCTTGAATTAGTCCTTTAATTCAAATTAATACCGATAGATAGCAATCAATTCCGATTTACTGCGATTGATTGCTATCTATCGGCCAAGTTGATTGGAAACGTGCGGTGCACATCCCTGTAACACTTTATCATTGATGCGCAAAGTCTGTTAGAGCTACTTACTTTCTTAACTAATTCAACATATTCGCATTAATATTGAGCATTAGCAGTATGGAGACACTTAACGAACCACAGGTTGAATATGGCTTCATTGGTCAACTGACCGACTTGAAGTACGTGTACAGAAGCGATATACGCGACCGAAAAGCGCTGGAACTTAACTTTAGAAAGAAGTTCGAGGCACTTAACCGCGTTAACCTCACCGATGCCGAATTTGCGCGCCTGCGCGATGAGATAGTAAACCCCGATGTATTCGCAGCGTCTAAGTTTCTGCGCCAGAAGAACACCTTTATGCGCGAGGACAACACCCCATTGCAATATACGTTGGTGAATATAAAGGACTGGTGCAAAAACGATTTTGAGGTAATAAACCAGCTGCGGATGAATACTGAAAACAGTAACCACCGCTACGATGTAATACTACTTATAAATGGTATACCTGTTGTACAAATAGAACTAAAGACCTTGCAAATAAGCCCGCGCAGGGCCATGCAACAGATAGTTGATTACAAGAACGACCCTGGCAATGGCTACACAAATTCGCTATTATGCTTTATACAGTTG
>JAFDYM010000543.1 GCA_018267435.1 Bacteroidota bacterium
AAGTCGTCGCGGCGAGTAGATGATGAAACGATATCGATAGCAGGATATATACGCTTGTTCGAAAGCTTCCTTTCCAACTGCAATTCCATGTTACCCGTACCTTTAAATTCTTCGAAGATAACCTCGTCCATACGACTGCCGGTATCAACAAGTGCAGTTGCCAATATCGTCAAGCTGCCGCCGTTTTCTATTTTACGTGCCGCACCGAAGAACTGCTTAGGCTTCTGCATGGCGTTGGCCTCAACACCACCCGATAGCACCTTGCCCGATGAAGGAGCAACTGTGTTATAAGCACGTGCCAAGCGGGTGATAGAATCCAATACTATTACCACATCGTGGCCACACTCTACTAGGCGCTTCGCTTTTTGCAATACTACGTTCGCCACTTTTACGTGCTTCTCGGCAGGCTCGTCGAAAGTTGATGCTATTACCTCACCGTTCACACTACGTTCCATATCGGTTACCTCCTCTGGGCGCTCATCTATTAGTAGTACTATTAGATATACCTCTGGGTGGTTTTTAGCTATGGCGTTGGCTATTTCTTTAAGTATGGTGGTTTTACCCGTTTTAGGTTGCGATACTATCATACCCCTTTGGCCCTTGCCTATAGGTGTAAATAGGTCAACTATACGCGTGCTCATGTTGCTAGGCGTAGTAAACAGGTTCAGCTTCTCGTTAGGGAACAATGGCGTAAGGTAGTCGAAAGAAACCCTATCGCGTATCTCCTCGGGCAAGCGGCCGTTGATGGTATCTACCTTCAATAGCGCGAAGTATTTTTCGCCAGCTTTAGGAGGGCGTACATAACCCTTAACGGTATCGCCGGTCTTTAAACCGAACAATTTTATTTGTGAAGGAGAAACGTAGATGTCATCGGGAGAAGATAGGTAGCTGTAGTCGCTACTGCGCAGGAAACCGTAGCCATCGGGCATCATTTCCAACACACCTTCGCCACCTATTATGGCATCGGCTTCTACACTAAATATGTTCTTGTTTTTCTCCTCGTGCTGGTGTTGGTTTTGGTGCTGGCGGTGTTCGCGCTCTGGGCGTTCCTGCGTTTCGGTAGCCGGTGTGTTGTCGGCTTGCACGCTTTCGCTTTGTTGCTGTGGCTGCTGCTCGGTTTGCTGTTCCTGCTGCGAGTGTGCCCTTTTGTATGAGGCATCGTCCTGGTCTTGGCTAGGCTGCTCTTCGGCAGGTGTTGTAAAATCTATGGTTTCTACCTTTTCTTTTTTTGCTTTTAGGTCGGCACCTATAGGCTTGCGCGCACGTGGCTTTTTAGCTTTCTCGGCTTTGCCTTCTTCATCGGCAGCTTCTTTGCTTGCGCCGGCGGCTTGTGCATCTAATATTTTGTTTACTAAATCGCTTTTTTCAAGCTTGTCGGCACCTTTTATGCGTAGCTCTGCTGCTATCTCCTGTAGTTCGGGAAGGATCATGTCATTCAACTTCTGAATGTCGTACATGTGTATTTGTTTAAATTAGAAATGAATTTGTTTTAAGAACTGCGTAGTGTTAGCTTTATCGGTATAGCACATAAAATGTATGCTAGGCGATGGATGATAAGTGTTTGGAATTATTTTGTTAGAACTTCTAGCACTTAGGCGTATCTTCTAAGCACTGCGCGGAAATCTCACTGGATAACGATGCAATGTTATACAAAGTTTCGAACTCGCCAAACTTTTTGAAAGAAATGTGAGGAAGTTCAAGAATGGGGGCTATATACCCATTCCCAAGTCTTTCCAAAATTATGGGCTAAATTGCTGAATGAAAATTTTGGTGGTAGAAGATGAACGGGACTTGATGGAAGCCATAGTGGCATCGCTACAGCGCGAGCAATATGTGGTAGAAACTGCCAGCACCTTAACTGCCGCTACCGATAAAGCAAGTATATATGAGTACGACTGCATACTGTTGGATATAGGTCTGCCAGATGGCAGCGGCTTGCAACTGCTGCAAGAACTAAAACAACTAGGCAAGGCAGAAAACGTAATCATCATATCTGCCAAAGATTCGTTAGATGATAAGTTGACAGGGCTTGAACTAGGTGCCGACGATTACTTAACTAAGCCATTCCACATAGCAGAACTAAATGCACGTGTAAAGGCAGTGCTGCGCCGCAAAACCTTGAATGGAAAGAATGCCATAGAACTTGGCAATGTAGTGCTGGACCTAAACGACAGGCTGCTGAACGTAAACCAACAGCCCGTTACGCTAAACCGGAAAGAGTTTGATGTGCTAAGCTACTTTATGCTTAACCGTAAACGGTTGGTAACAAAAACAGCCTTGGCAGAACACGTGTGGGGCGACAACATAGACCAAGCCGACAACTTGGACTTTATTTACTACCAAATAAAAAACCTGCGCAAGAAACTACAGACCGCTGGTGCCGAAATAGAGATTGAGGCCGTGTACGGCATAGGTTATAAGCTAATAGAACTATGAAGCTGCTTAACCAATCGTTGAAACACCTTTCCATATCCATGCTGGTGATAGTAAGCCTGTGGTCGGTGGTGTTTTATGTGGTAATGATAAGCGAGATAAAGGAGAGCATAGATGAAGGCCTAGAGAACTACAAACGCATTATAGTGTTCAACGCCACTACCGATTCTACCGTATTAAGCAAAACAGATTTTGATGCGGCTAACTACACCGTGCAAGCTATAGGTAAAGATGCAGCCCTGCGTGTGAAAGACAGCTACATAGATACTATCATCTACATGCAAGATGCAGATGATGAAGCACCCGAGCTAGAGCCTGTACGACTATTTACCACGGCCTTCGAAAACAACGGCAGCTACTACCAGTTGCGCATCATTAACTCGATGATGGAAGAAGACGACCTGAAGGAAGATTTGTTTTGGGCGGTGCTAGCTTTATATCTTATACTGGTGGTAAGCATAATAGCCATCAATAACGTATTGCTGCGCAGATTGTGGAAGCCATTCTAT
Source organism: Bacteroidota bacterium (assembly GCA_018267435.1). Taxonomy (GTDB): domain Bacteria; phylum Bacteroidota; class Bacteroidia; order Chitinophagales; family LD1; genus Bog-950. Next base: position 2,943 of record JAFDYM010000543.1, read on the forward strand.
AACCTGCTCAATCAATTAACGAGTTATAGGTTAGGTAGCGGCCATAAATTCCCTACGGTAGAAACAGATACGAAAGAGTTTAAAGACCTACAGGCCGCGGTAAATACATTGTTGCAACACGGCACCGAAAGCTACGAGCAGCAAAAGCAGTTTATAGAGAATGCGTCGCACGAGTTGCAAACGCCGCTTGCCATAAGCATAAACAAAATGGAGCTGCTGCTAGAGAAGGGCAACATACCCGATGCAGAAGCCACACAGCTAGGCGAGATATTGGAAAGCATTGAGCGCTTAACGAGGCTAAACAAATCGCTGCTATTGCTTAGCAAAATAGATAACAAGCAATACCTGAACAACCAACCAGTAACACTTAATGATGTAGTGAAGCAAGTAGCCACACAGCTTGAGGACCTAGCCGAGTACAAGCAAGTGAGCATAAGCATAGATGAAAGCGCTACGCTAATTATACACATAGATCCTGCGCTGGCAAACATCATTATAAGCAACTTGCTTAAGAATGCTATTACTTACAACGTGCAAGGTGGCAACATACATGTTGTTATAGCTACCCACCAAGTAAGCGTGAGCAACACAGGCAGCACCGAAGCGCTCGATGCTGCGCGCATATTCAACCGCTTTTACAAAGCGCATAATAACAGCAAGGGCACAGGCTTAGGCTTGGCTATAGTTAAAGCCATAAGCCAATTGTATGGCCATACACTTAGCTATAGTTTTACCGAAGGCAGGCATCTTTTTAGAATAGCCTTTAAGACTCGTTAACACACACCGCCATACATTCCAATTTGTTTCCAGAATCGGGTGTTCTCTTCGTATTCGTAAACTAAAAACTAACGATATGAAAAAGACAATGATGATGGCAGCTATGGCTGTGCTGCTTAGCACAGGTACTGCTACGGCACAGAAACTGGCACAGGCGCAAGTGCCTTCGGTAATAGTAAACAGTTTTCAAAAGTCGTTCGCCAAGGCCTACGATATAAAGTGGGAGATGGACGGCAGCCTGTACAAGGTAGAATTTGAAACAGGTATGCTGGGCGACGACCACGATGCATGGTACGATGCCACGGGCAAAATAGTAAGGCACAAAGAAGACATAGCCCAAAGCGACTTGCCCGCCAAGGTATCGGCTACCATAGCAAGCCAATACAGCGGTTACGCGGTAGACGATGTAGATAGAGTAACCGAGGGTAGCAGCACTAGCTATAAAGTAGAGCTGAAAAAGCCGCACGATAAATGGAAAGTAGTGTTTGATAGCGAAGGTAAAGTGCTGAGCAAAATTGCTGACTAGGGCTTATCATATCATGCTTATGTCCACAGCATTGTAAGCAGAATATGGATACCCTTAAACGCTGGCAAAGTATGACCTACATCGGCATTGGTCGCAAAAGCAACCCCAACAGCTACGACCCGTTTTTGAAGCAGGCAATATTGGTAGTGAACCAAGAGTTCTATTATCATCCTAACAAGCATTTTAAATATTCGCTAGCGCTTAGCTACCGCAGGCAAGATGAGTATGCAGACAGCGCTCCGTATCAACACGAAGCAGACTATTTTAAACAAGAGTTTAGGCTGTATGGTAGGGCTAGTTATATACTACCTATCCGCTTTGTAAAGCTGGCACTTACTGCTAGAGAAGAGTTTAGGAAATTCTACACACCAAAGTTTAAAAACCATGGCGAGAACTTTGAACTACGTACCCGCTTTAAGGTGCAGCTTAGCATCAACCTAAACAAAAGCAAAACACAAAAGCTATCAGTAAGCAGCGAGCAACTGTTTGCAATAAGCGAAGAAGCCGAACATAAAAAGTGGTCGGGCTTCGACTATCGCGAGAGCAGGCTTACCTTGTATTATTCCCTTTCGCCACACAAGTTGCCCCTTAGTTTCGACATAGGTTACATGGGCGAGGTAGTTGGCAATAATCATCCTTACGTAGTGCACCATATTGCAGTAGATGTTATCATGCACAACTTGTTCCACCCAGGGCATGCGCACCATGCGCAGCATGGCTAGCTAGCATTATTGCCCAATAACGCTATTTTTATGGCTAATGCCCCAGCA
>JAFDYM010000544.1 GCA_018267435.1 Bacteroidota bacterium
CAGCAGGTTTGCTTTGCTACCCTCTTTCAATAGTTGCCTTTCGCGTATCTTCATTAGGTGCCTAATAATGGGCACTAACTTCACCTTTTTTGCCAAGCTGGTTATCTGCGTATCGAAGTGGCCATATAGATGCAACAAAACCTTATCAAGTACTATAGAGGTTAGCTTATGTAGGTAAGCGGTACTAAATTGCAACTTGGCCAAGGCAGGCGTAGGCGCGAATATCTTTTTATCGCGTATGCCAATACTGTAATCCAGCAGTTTTTGCTCGCTAGGGCTTAAGGGGATAGTCTGCAGCTTGCTCAGCTCTTCTTCGCTAAGTGTTTGTACTAATTGGAACAATAACATGTGGTAGTAAGAATAAGTCCTTTTATAGACTACAAGCACCAATTTCAAAATATAACTTTGATTTTCAAACCCCCACATCATGAAAAAAACAACCAATCTAGTAGCACTCGTGCTTTTAAGTTTAGTGCTTATTACTACCTCTTGCAAAAAAGATAAGGAAGACGCTTACAGCTGTGCTAGCTGCGCCTCTGCCCCCGAAGCACTTGCCGAAAACGACAATAGCAGCAAGGGTATATACAAAGGCTTTGTATTGGGCTCTTCGGGCACTATTAAGTTCAACATACTTAACGGCGGCTCGCTTATAACGGCAGAAATGATATTGGATGGCGAAGTGATAAATCTGCAAAGTAGCATTAGCTGGCAAGCAGGCCAAGCATATTTCGCTCCGTTTACAGGCGTACATAATGGGCAAGTAGTAAGTGTTGATTTTAGCGTTGGTGCAAGCGGCAGTACCCCTACCGTTACTTCCATCAATATCCCCGGCCATCCTAATGCGGTAATAGAGGTAATAAAGGAAACTTCCGACAACCAAATCAAATGTTTCGAAGGCACTTTTAGCGGCGATGATAGCGGTGGCTTAAATGTTATACTATCTGAGCAGCTAGGATACTGGACAGGTGTAGCACGCAATTCTGTAAGTGGTTCCAATACGCCATTCGATGGCAGTATTAGCAGCGGCAATATCAACTGCAATTGTCAATCGGGCACATCGGTTAATGCTACGCTAAGTGGCGATGAAATAACCAGCGGTACATGGAACGATGGTTCGGGTACTGGTACTTGGAGTGCAGTAAGGACATTATAAAATATTGGAGCTAACCAATTTTGGGCAGGCCGGCGAAGTTCTATTCGTCGGCTTTGTTTTTGCCCCTTACACGGCTTATCAATTCAGGTAGCAGCACACCTATTAGTATACCCGCCGCTAATAGTTGCAGCACGTCAACAGTGCGCACCGCAGTTATTACACCCGTGCGGGTAAGGTTGCCTATTACAAGTATCAATAGAAATAGAACTAGTCCAAGTCTTTCCGTTCTCATGCTGTGCGGTTTAGGTTATGCTAAACTTAAAAAAATCTTGCCATGGCTACGCAAATACATTGCGCACAATACGCACAGCTTTGCTGCGAACTTATTTAACACAATTGAATTGCTAAATATTTTGGCATTTCCGCCAATACTGCGAACTTTATAACCTGATAATAACACGATGCCATTTGCTATAGTAGATATAGAAACCACGGGCGGCCATGCCTCGGCCAGCAGCATAACCGAAGTGGCTATATTTATACACGACGGGCAGAAGGTGATAGATAGTTACGAAACGCTGGTAAACCCCGAACAGGATATACCGCACTACATTACTGGCCTTACGGGTATCAACAATGCCATGGTGCGCAATGCGCCAACTTTCGATAAGGTGGCAGAGAAGATTTACAATATGCTGAATGGGCACGTGTTTGTAGCGCACAATGTCAACTTCGATTACAGCTTTATACGTTACCAGTTGCAGGACTGTGGTTATACGCTTACCAGCAAAAAGCTATGCACCATACGCCTGGCCCGCAAGGTTATACCTGGGCAGCGCAGTTACAGTCTAGGCAATATATGTACAGCCTTAGGTATAGAAAACCATGGCCGCCACCGCGCAGCGGGCGATGCACTAGCTACCGTAAAGTTGTTCGAATACATGCTAGCCAACGGCGCTAGCGAGGTGATAGGTGATACGCTAAAGCGTACCAGTAAGGAGCAGGTGCTGCCGCCCAATGTGCCGCGCACGCAGTTTGAGGCGCTGCCGCAGTTGCCGGGCGTGTATTACTTTCTCGATAGCAAGGGCAAGGTGGTGTATGTGGGCAAGGCTGTAAATATTAAGAAGCGCGTTAGCAGCCACTTTAGCAATAACTCCGCCACACGCCAAAGGCAAAACTTTATGCGCGAGGTATATCACATTACCTGCAAAACCTGTCGCGATGAGGCAAGTGCATTCGAGCTAGAGAGCCAAGAGATAAAGCGCCTATGGCCTAAATTCAACAGTGCGCAAAAAGTAGTGCAGACCTATTTCAACATAATAGACTACACCGACCAGAACGGTTACAAGCGCCTAGCTATACAGAAAAGCCGCAAGTTAAAGAACGGCATACTCGGCCTAAGCACCTACGCCGAAACCTTCAGCATATTGAAGAACGTAGTAACCGAATACGGCCTTTGTCCGCGCCTATCGGGCGTGTATAAAGATGCTGTAATATGCAGGGAAGCTAACTGTATTTGCCACCATGAAACTACCAATACTGAAGATTACAACCTACTAGCCGACGAAGCCCTTAGCTGGATAGGCAGTATGGCCGCCGAGGTAAAGCCCCTATTACCCGATAGCTATCAGTACAGCAACATGCTAAAGTTGGAGATAGTGTAAGTAGTTTTTTGGCGCGGTGCTGTAGTGCATATCCCTTACTGCTTCTCGCAGCGCGCGTACAGCCTGTAGGCCAACTGTATAATTGTACTTACAGTTTCAGATATAAAATTTATATTGCAAGTAAATGCTATTCTATTACTACAAATTGCGCTTAATAATTATTGCAGCCTTGTCGTTGTTATACACGGTAGTGGCAGCGCAGTATGATAGCACCAAAGCCAACAAGCTATTTGTAGGCTACCGTACAGGCAATGCTTACTATTCCGAATATGAAACAAATAAGCTGCTAAGCGAAGGTACATCGGGTCGCATGTATTTACCCACCACAGCGAAACAAGTACACTTTATAACCGATAGCACAATATGTTATTCAAACAAACTGGTCAATGGTTACCAGTTAGTATGGATATACAAAGGCGATACTATTAAAGCCAATATGCAGTATGATGCCATGCTGGTGTTTGGAAATAA
>JAFDYM010000545.1 GCA_018267435.1 Bacteroidota bacterium
CTGTCGGGTACTGGCTTCGGTTTATAATAAGGGTTAAGGCTTATTTCCTGCTTTTTATATCTGGGAACGAACGCAAAGTAGCGCCGTTGTATATCTGGCGCGGGCGGCCGATATCTTCGTTCTTTTCGCGTAGTTCTTTCCATTGAGATATCCAACCCGGCATACGGCCTAGGGCGAACAACACGGTGAACATAGGCGTAGGGAAGCCCAATGCTTTGTATATGATACCTGAGTAGAAATCTACGTTCGGGTATAGCTTGCGCTCTACAAAGTATGGATCGGTCAATGCCGCTTCTTCTAGTTCCTTAGCTACTTGTAGCAATGGGTCGTTTACACCTAACTTTGCTAGTACCTTGTCGCAAGCATCTTTCAATATCTTGGCGCGAGGGTCGAAGTTTTTGTACACGCGGTGGCCGAAACCGAATAGCAGGCGCTTCTTGTCTTTAGCTTCAGCTACTACTTTCTTCACGTCGCCTTTGTCTATATCGCGTATGTGCTCAAGCATTTCAAGTACCTCTTGGTTAGCACCGCCGTGGCGTGGGCCCCAAAGTGCAGCTACACCTGCACCAACCGATGCATATAGGTTAGCGTGACTTGAACCTACTATACGTACCGTACTAGTTGAACAGTTCTGCTCGTGGTCGGCATGTAGTATCAATAGCTTGTTCATAGCATCTACTATCACTGGGTCTGGTGTGTAGTCTTCGGTTACATTACCAAAGGTCATGTATAGGAAGTTGCTTACATAGTCGAACTTGTTTTGCGGGTACAATACAGGGTGGCCTTTGCCTTTCTTCTGTATCATAGCGCATATAGTAGGCATTTTAGCCAACAGGCGGATAACTGTAAGGTTGGTAGCCTCTGGGCTCTTGTTCGGGTTCAATGAATCTGGGTAGAAAGATGACAATGCAGACATCATGGTCATTAACTGGCCCATAGGGTGCGATCCTGTAGGGAACACTTCGAATACCTTTACTAGGTTTTCGTGTACTAATGTATGCTGTGTAAGGCTATGCTCAAAATCGCGCAACTGGTCTGCAGTAGGTAGTTCACCATATAGTAATAGGTATGATACTTCAGTAAAGCTTGCTTTTTCCGCCAACTCCTCTATGCTGTAGCCACGGTAGCGAAGTATACCTTGTTCGCCATCTAAATAAGTAATGTTGCTTACGGTGCTGCCGGTGTTCTTGTAGCCTTCATCGAAGGTAACATAGCCCGATTGACCCCTTAGCTTAGAAATATCGATGGCCTTTTCGTTCTCGGTTCCTGTTATTACCGGGAACTCGTAGCTTTTGCCTTCGAGTGTGATGGTTGCTTTTTCTGACATGATGTTGAAATTAAAAAAGTCAAATAATGCGCCCGTTACGCTGCGGGCGTGCCAAAAGTAATAAAAGCCTTAAAACACAAAAATGTTTGTACGGCTAATTAAGCATAAAAGAAGGTGAATTATTGGATACCTTCTGCCTAGGCAATATTTATCTGGGCTAATCGTCTAGCTAAAATGGCATTAAAAGGTAAGCGCAAGCCCCAGGTTGCCGCTATCAAGCCAGCCACCTTGCAATATGGCTTTAGTGGTGGGTTGTTGATGCATGTACTTTTTCATGCGCTTAAACTCTACCTTGTTTTTGGCGCCTAAAGCTGTACATATTATACCGCCTGCTATACATACACCACCTACGGCCATGTATATAGTACCTTGTTTGTGGTTTTGGCGCTCGGCCTCTTGTTGTTGGCTAGCGCCTAGCTTAGGGTCGATAGAGGTAGTGTAAACTTTGTAGCCGTTGTAAACCAAATAACCGCCTGCACCGCATAGGCCCACACCTGCAGCTATTAATATATTGCCAGTGCTATTGGTACGTGCAAGCATCAGCGAGTCGGCGCGCGTAAGTGTACGTGGTGCTGTTTGTGCTTTTGTAGCAGAAGTATCGGTTTGTGCATGTGCAGCAATGCTGGCTATGCATAGAAATAGGATTAGGAATAAATGCTTCATAGGTTTCGTTCGGTGCTACTTTGTAGCAGGTTTATTTTTAGCTGCAATATACTCGGCCCACTTTTTGGTTTTGTGTACATCCTCGCCATAATAATGCGCAATGTCGTTCAAAAAGTTGGGATGTACATAAAACGGAACTGCGTCCAATAATTGTCCATTTTCATCAAGTATAGCTAGGGTAGGTAGTACAAAGTTGTTGCGCGTAAAGGCCATGGCCAATTGGTGGAATGGCATTTGTGGGCTGCGTGGATTTATAAAGGTCTGCCCTTTATAAAGTATCGAGTCGGTAAGTTCAGGGTTGAAGTCAACCAGTTCAAACTTGCTATTTACATAAGGTGCAATAGTGCTATCAACAAAGGTAGAACGCTGCATTACACGGCAGGCATTGCACCACTCGGTATGTATAAACACCAGCGTTTTTTTCTTACTGTTCGTCTCACCGTTTTTGAAAGCCTCTTTAGGTGTTTTCCACTTTACCTCTTTCAGTTTTGCCTCTGTATTTGGATCGTTGAAAGCCACATCAAATTGCGCTTTGAAATCTTCATAGGCACAATTGCGGAACACATTCTCCAAAGTAAAAATCAGTATGGGTTCTATCTTCTTATCATCTAAATAACCCGATGCCAACATGCTGAACTGAAACTCATTCTTTGTTCTATCGAAGCCATTCAAGAACAAGGTAGTTGGGTACATCATTTTGCCTTGTAGCAACTTGGCCGCCAGCGGGTGCGTAGTACGTGGGGCTGTAGAAGTAGGTGCATATACAGTGCCCAAATAATTGATAGTGTCTTTACCCTCCGCATTAAACTTTACAGGATAGAAATTGGTATTGATATACTGCGCCAAACCTGGATTGGCGTATGTAGTAGCCATCATACGCTTGCACCAGCCACACCAATCGGTGTAGAAATCGAGGATGATAGGCTTGGGCTGTGTCTTTACTTTCTCCAAGGCTTCGGGCAGGGTCATCCACTTTACCAGACTGCCTTCGGCATCGGGCTGCTGGGCATGCGCACTAGCCACAGCGAAACACAACATAATGTATGCAAGGTACTTTTTAAGCATACTTCAAAAATAGCAGAATGTGGGGTAAGGAAAGTAAAAATGTGTGAAGGGGGATTACAACCCCTCCATACCATCGGCCCAATAGCGGCGCATGGCTATGCGGCTGTTGGGTACGCCTTTGTCTTTTAGCCAGTCGCGCAGCTGTAGGTTGCTGGCGTTGTGGCCTAGTAGGTAGAAGAGCGCATCTTGGTTGGCTTCATAGTTTTCAATCAACCAGTTCATAAGTGCGCGTCCGCGTTGCGATGTACGTGCCACGTTGGGCAATTTTAGGTTTACAGTTTGGTTAAGGTGCAGCAGGTCTGGCTCAGCTTCTATAACACCCGTAAAGGTTTGCCCTTTAGCTAAACTGTTCTGCAAAAACAAGAAGGTACCTATAGTCGTTTCATCGCCCAAAAACACCTGCTTGGTGTGCGATTCATCGGCGTGTATTTTCATGGCTGGGCCCATTATGTTCAGCTTATCGCCTGCCTGTATTTTTTCTGCCCACGCACTGCCTGGGCCCATACCATGTAAGTATATCAGCATCTCCATGGTGCCGGTTGCGCTATCATAAGCGCTAGGGTTGTAGTGGCGCATATGTCTATCGCTTACACGCGGCTCTATCTGCGCACCGGGTGGGCACTTCAAGCCTTTCAAAGCATCGCCGGTAAACACTATTTTCTTCAAATATTTATCAGGATAGCTTACCGCAGTTACGGTAGCTGGTTTGGTAAAAAGCGCAGTGGCTATATCGGTTAATACTTTAGGTAGCTCGGGCATAGTGCAAAAGTAGGCTTATGTTCCAACCATACACAATACCACGATTATGGTAAATGGATATTGTAAACGATTAACACTAGCTTTGACTTATGCCTTATCAAAAGTTTAAAGACTATCTAAGTTCTACGCAACTTGTTACCGAGGAGGACTGCGCCTTCTTCGAGCCATACTTGAAGCCTAAAAGCTATAAGGCGAAAGGCATTTTTGTGAAAGAGGGTAGCATAAGCCGCGAGATAGGTTTTATAACCCAAGGAGCATTTCGTACCTACTACATATTGAATGGCAAAGAAGTGAATACCTGCTTCTTTTTCGAGAACGACTTTGTGGTAGACTATGATAGTATGCTGGCTGATACGCCCAGCAAGTATTATATAGAAGCCATAGAAGATAGCGAGGTGCTGCTGTTTGGTGCCGATGTACTACGCGATGCTTACAACAAGTCGCACAACTGGGAGCGCTTCGGGAGACTGATGGCAGAACAAACCTACCGTATGAGCACCGAGCGCGTAGAAAGTTTTCTGTTTATGAACGGTGAAGAACGATACTTAAAACTGCAAGAAACATACCCTACTTTATTCGAGCGCGTACCGCTGTATCACATAGCATCTTACCTAGGTATAGAAAGGGAAACGCTGAGCCGCCTACGCCGAAAAATTGCGCAAGGTTAACTACGATTGTGATGTTTATCAATTTTATTGCCATGTGGCTGTTGCAGTTTTGCAGCATAAACACGCCGCATGAAAAAGATACTTATAGTTAACTGCCACCCCAATAAAGAAAGCTACAACTTCGGCCTTGCCGATGCATATAAACAAGGTGCCCTTGCCGCAGGTGCCGAGGTAAAAGAAATAGTAATAGCCGAGCTGAACTTCAACCCCAACTTGCAATATGGCTTTCAAAAGCGTACGGAGCTGGAACCCGACCTACTAGCTGCTTGGGAAAAGATACAATGGTGCGAGCACATGGTGTGGGTGCACCCCGTATGGTGGGGCGGCCTGCCTGCTATAGCCAAGGGTTTTATCGATAGATTGTTTTTGCCTGGCATGGCCTTTAAGTACCGCGAAAACTCGGTGTGGTGGGATAAGCTATTGGCGGGCAGAACGGCGCACATCATTACCACACTCGACCAACCAAGTATTTACTATTGGCTAGCATTTGGCAGGCCAAGTGTAAATATGCTGAAGAAGTCGGTGCTTGAGTTTTGCGGCGTATCGCCTGTTAAAGTTACTTACATAGGCCCTATCCGCAAATCTACAGATGAGTACAGGGCGAAGGGCATAAAACAAGTGCAGGAATTGGGCAGAAAAATGCTTTAACAAAGCCTACATATATTGCTACATGGCCAAATAATTTACCTTCACGGCATAATTGTTTTCCATGCGCCATTTAATTGCTATCGCAGCATTTTGCTTATCGGCTACTGCCCTATCGGCACAAACCGAAACTACCTTTAAAACCAATGGTCCCGACGATTACCGTGAGGGCTTGCACGTGTTTACCAATGCTACTATTTGGAAGAACTACAATACCAAGCTTGATAGCGCCACCTTGGTAATTCGCGAAGGAAAGATAGAGGCCGTAGGTAAAGGCATAGCGCTGCCGCAAGGTGCCATAGTGCACGATATGAAGGGCCGCTATATCTACCCTTCGTTTATAGATATTTTCAGCGACTACGGTATGCCCGAAGTAAAGAAACCGGGCTGGAACGATAAGCCGCAATTGGAGTCGGACATAAAAGGTGCTTATGGTTGGAACCAAGCCATACACACCGATTTTAGTGCTATCAAAAATTTTACTGCCAACTCGGCGCCAAGTACCGAGGAACTGCGCAAGCTAGGTTTCGGTGCCGTGCTTACACATAAAAAAGATGGTATAGCACGCGGCACAGGTGCAGTAGTTTCGCTAGCAAACGATAGGGAGAACAACCTTATAATAAAGAGCGTTGCCAGTGCGCATTATTCATTCAACAAAGGTAGCTCAACGCAGGATTATCCGTCATCGCTGATGGGTAGTATAGCCTTGCTTCGCCAAACCTATTACGATGCTGAGTGGTACAAAACAACCAAGGATAAAAAGGAGTACAACATCAACCTAGAAGAGTGGAACACACAGCAACAAGTACCGCAAATATTTGATGCGGGTGGCGACTGGCAGAAAATACTGCGCGCCGATAAAGTGGGCGATGAGTTTGGTGTACAGTATATAGTAAAAGCCAGTGGCGACGAGTACCAGCGTATAGATGAAGTGAAGGCAACCAATGCCAAGTTGATTACTACTTTGAACTTTCCGAAGGCTTATGATGTAGAAGACCCTTATAAAGCAAACTGGGTATCGCTAGATGAAATGAAGCACTGGGAGCTAGCGCCGACTAACTGCGCCGCATTGGCAAAAGCAGGCATCGACTTTGCTTTGACTACTTCTGACATAGAAAAGAAAGAAGACTTTTTAAACGCGCTGCGCAAGGCCGTTAAGCACGGGCTTGATTCAAGCATAGCATTAAAGGCTTTGACTTACAACCCTGCTACCTTCCTAAATGTGTACGACCAAGTAGGTAGCATTGAGCCGGGCAAGCTGGCCAATTTCATTATTACCAGTAAGCCTTTGTTCGATGATAAGTGTGAGATAAACGAAAACTGGATACAAGGCCAACGCTACAATGTAAAGGCCTTCGACCCGAACGATGTGCGAGGCACTTATCAAATAAGCTGGTGCCCTAGCGGTGCCAAGTGCAAGCAAATACCGAAAGACCTTAAAGTGAGCGGCGCAGTAGCTGCACCATCTGCGGTTATTACCATGCAAGATAGCGTGAAGATAGATGTGAAGCTTGCCATAAAAGAGAACGATGTAACGCTGGTATTTACCCAAGATAAAAAAGGTAGCCAGAACAAGATTCGCTTAACAGGTTTTATTGACCCTGCCACCAAGCTATGGAGCGGCAAAGGTCAGTACGCCGATGGGCAATGGATAGACTGGAAAGCCGTGTACATGAGCGCGCCCGAAGCCGATACTACCAAGGCGAAAAAAGACAGCACCGATTACACCAAAAACCTGGGCAAGGTTATCTACCCTTTTACTGCTTATGGCAGCGAAACATTGCTGAAAGCAGAGAACGTATTGCTGAAGAATGCAACCGTGTGGACCAACGAGAAGGACGGTATATTAACCAATGCAGATGTAGTAATAAAAGCAGGTAAGATAGCTGCCGTAGGCAAGGGCATAGCCTGCGCCGATTGCAAAACTGTTGATGCCACAGGCAAGCACGTTACCAGTGGTATAATAGATGAACACAACCACATAGCTATAAGCCAAGGGGTGAACGAGGGCACTGAAAGCAGCAGCGCCGAGGTGCGCATAGGTGATGTGGTAAACAGCGAAGATGTGAACATATATCGTCAGTTAGCTGGCGGTGTAACGGCGGCCCAGTTGCTGCACGGTTCGGCTAACCCTATCGGTGGTCAATCGGCATTGATAAAGTACCGCTGGGGCTATGCGCCTGAGAAGCTGAAGATAGAGGGTGCCGATGGCTTTATAAAGTTTGCCCTAGGCGAAAACGTAAAGCAGAGCAACTGGGGCGATAGGCAGCGTGTGCGCTACCCGCAAACACGTATGGGTGTTGAGCAAACGTACTACAACTACTTTACCAAAGCCCGCGAGTATGAAGTGAAGATGAAAGCCTTCAACGGTGCATCTTCTGCCAAAGGCAAGAACACAATATTGCCAAGCATGCCGCGCCGCGACTTGGAACTAGATGCACTGGTGGAAATACTAAATGCCAAGCGCTTTATAACCTGCCACAGCTATGTACAGAGCGAGATAAACATGCTGATACACGTGGCAGATTCTTTCAAGTTTAAGGTAAACACTTTCACCCACATATTGGAAGGCTACAAGGTGGCAGATAAGATGAAAGCACACGTTGCCAATGCCTCTACCTTTGCTGACTGGTGGGCATATAAATATGAGGTGTTGGATGCCATACCTTACAACGCTTCTATACTTACTAAAATGAACATTACTACGGCCATCAACTCGGATGATGCGGAGATGGCTCGCAGGCTAAACCAAGAGGCTGCCAAGAGTGTGAAGTATGGTGGATTGACCGAGGAGCAAGCATGGAAGATGGTAACCTTAAACCCTGCCAAAATGCTGCACCTTGATAGCCGCATGGGCAGCTTGAAAGTAGGTAAAGATGCGGACGTAGTGGTATGGAGCGCCAACCCGCTTTCGATATATGCCGTGTGCGAGCAAACGTATGTGGACGGTATCTGCTTCTTCGACTATGAGCGCGATGCGCAAATGCGCGATTGGATACGCGGCGAACGTGCCCGCTTAGTACAGCGTATGCTTGATGACAAGAAGGGCGGCGCACCTACACAAGAGCCCGTGAAGAAAGAACACAAAGCATATTCGTGCAGCGAGAACGAGGAGCATTAGTCGTCTACTTTAGATTCTAATTAGAACACGGATAAAACAGATGACACCGATTACGCGGATAGAATGTAATTGAAGTTGGATAGTAGCTTTGAGCGATAGGTAAGGGGGTAGATAATTTTGAACACGGATAATAGGTTTGAAAAGACAGTAAACATGGATAACGACAAATTGTTGCATAAAGACTTAACGGATTCCATTATTGGCATGTACTATAACGTGTATAATGAGTTGGGTTATGGCTTCTTAGAAAGTGTTTATCATAACGCTATGATTATTGCACTTAGAAAAGCAGGTCATAAGGTTGAATCGCAAAAGCGTATCGTTGTTTACTTTGAAAAGCAAGCCGTAGGAGAATATTATGCTGATATGATGGTTGATGGACTTGTAATACTTGAGTTCAAAACAGCTGTAACACTATCTCAGGAACATGAATACCAATTGATAAATTATTTACGCGCTACCAATGTTGAAGTAGGCTTATTGCTAAACTTTGGTCGCCGAGCAGAATTTAAAAGGAAGTTATTTACTAACGATAAAAAGAATTTAGGGCTATCAGGGGCATACGGATCAAAAGATTAAAATCTGTTTTATCCGTGTTATCTGTGTCATCCGTGTTCTAATACAAACTATATGAAAATGAAATCAGCGTTAACCTGCATCATCTGTTTTATTAGCGTTCTATCATCTCAAGCTCAAAGCGAGCTACCCGCACCTGCAGCTGTACAGCAAGGCAAAATAACCTTGACCCATGCTACTATACACGTGGGCAATGGACAGGTGTTGAACAATGGCACTATCAGTTTTGAGAATGGTAAGATTACCTTGCTTGCCGAGAACCCTACGTTTAAAACAGACGAGACCATGGGCAAGGTAATAGACTGCCAAGGCAAGCACATATACCCGGGCATAATAGCACCAAACACCAAAATAGGTTTGGATGAAATAGAAGCCGTGCGCGCTACCAACGACTATGCCGAGGTGGGTACCTTCAACCCCGATGCACGCGCTATAGTGGCGTACAATACCGACTCGCGCGTTACACCTACGGTGCGTAGCAACGGTGTGCTGTATGCACAAAGTACGCCGCAGGGTTGGTATATAGCAGGCACTAGCGCCGTAGTCCAATTAGATGCTTGGAACTGGGAAGATGCCCTAGTAAAAGAAGACGGTATATGGATGAGCTGGCCAGGTATGTTCCGCCGCACGGGTTGGTGGGCCGAGCCTGGTCCGTATGAAATGAACAAGGACTACGATAAGCAGATACTTACTTTGAAGGACTACTTCAGCGAGGCACGCTCGTACTACCAGCAAGGCAAGCACGATAAAACCAACTTGCGTTTCGAGGCTATGAAAGGCCTGTTCGATAAGAGCAAGAAGCTGTATGTAAACGTAGACTACGTAAAGGAGATACAGCAGGTAATTGCCTTCGCCGATGAGTATGGTATAAGCCTAGTAATATCTGGTGGCCGCGATAGCTATTTGTTGACCGATGTATTGGTAGAAAAGAACATACCCGTAATACTTGGCACCGTACATTCATTACCTAATACTAACGAGGATGATGTGAACCAACCGTACAAAACACCGGGCCTGTTGCAGAAGGCAGGTGTGCTGTTCTGCCTAAGTATAAGCGAAGGTTTTTGGCAGGAGCGCAACTTGCCTTTTATGGCAGGTACGGCTGCTGCACATGGTTTAACGCCTGAAGAAGCACTATCATCTATTACCTACAACGCTGCCAAAATATTGGGTGTAGATAGCACAATAGGTACTTTGGAGAAAGGTAAGGTAGCATCGCTGATAGTAAGCACTGGCGATGTGCTGGATATGCGCACTTCTAACGTAGAACTGGCATTTATAAACGGCAGGCAGATAGACCTAGGCAACAAGCAAAAAACGCTGAACGAAAAGTACTTGAAGAAGTATGGGGTTAACTAGTGTAACAGCGGTGTATTGTTCAGTCCCTTGGTAAACA
>JAFDYM010000546.1 GCA_018267435.1 Bacteroidota bacterium
GGTAAATGCATATAACCTGATGCTAGATGAAAGTGCTGTGGGCGACTACAATACCAACAACAAAGTGAACCCGCACCTACGCGCCAAGGAAGATATCAATGCCTTGATAAAAGGCATTGCTGATGGTACGATAGATACGGTGACATCTGCGCATCAACCGCAAGATGAAGAGTGTAAGAAACTAGAATTCGACAAAGCCGACTTTGGTATGATAGGCTTGGAAACCTGCTATGCTATAACCAACACGGTATTGGCAGATAAAGTGGAATTGGAAACGATAGTTGCTTTGCTGGCCAATAACCCGCGCCGCGTGTTGGGCCTTGATGCTACTATACGTGAAGGTGCCGAGGCCGACTTAACCCTATTTAACCCTACACAAAAATGGAAGTTTACCGAGGTGGACATCAAGTCGCAATCGAAGAATACACCGTTTGTAGGCACTGAATTTACAGGCAAGGCACTAGGTATAATAAATAAGGGTAAATTGCATTTAATAAACGGTTAAGCTATGAATATTAATTATCAGTTACCTATTAAGTATGGTTTGATATCGGGCATAGTAATGTGTATGATATCTATGGTTACCTACTTTTTTTACAATTCACTGTTCAGCAGCATGGTGCTTCAAATGGTGTTTGGCTTAATAAGCTTCGGCTTAATGTTATTCTTTCCTATATGGGGTGCCGTTACTTATAAGCGCGAAAAGGCTGGTAATGTAGGCTTTGGCGAAATATTGGTTGTAACATTCATTATCTGTGCCATAGGCTTGTTTTTTAGCAGTGCCATGGGGTATATAATACCTAATCTTATTGATACCGATTACCCGCAAAACATATACAACCGTGTAGTGAAAACTACCTCGGAGAGTATGGAGAAAATGGGCTCGTCGGATAGTGATATAGAGAAGGCTTTGGAAAGAATTAAGTTGGAAGATTTTAAGCCAACAATTTTGAGGACGCTAAGAGGCTATGGCATTGCCTTGGTTGTAGGGTTTGTACTTAGTACGCTTGTAGCAGTATTTGCCGCCCGAAAGAACCGCGAAGAAACTCCAGAACCTACGGCTTAAATAAATTTTGCTTTTATTTACCACCATGCAGATATCAGTTGTAATACCTCTGTTTAACGAAGAAGAATCGCTGCCCGAATTGGCCGCTTGGATAGCGCGCGTAATGAAGGAGAACAACTTTACGTACGAGGTGCTGATGATAGACGATGGCAGCAAGGATAAAAGCTGGCTGGTAGTAGAGCGGCTAGCCGCTGAAAACCCTAATATCAAGGGCATCCGCTTCCGCCGAAACTATGGCAAGAGTGCTGCCTTGAACGTAGGCTTTAGCCATGCACAGGGCGATGTGGTAATAACCATGGATGCCGATATGCAGGACTCGCCAGACGAGATACCTGAGTTGTACCAAATGGTAAGCACGCAGTACGATCTTGTAAGTGGTTGGAAGCAGAAACGCTTCGACCCCATAACCAAAACGGTACCTACCAAACTATATAATGCCGCTACCCGTGCTATGACGGGCATACAGCTGCACGACTTTAACTGTGGCCTAAAGGCTTATAAGAACGAAGTAATAAAGAGTGTAGAAGTGTATGGCGAAATGCACCGTTATATACCGGTGCTGGCCAAGCAGGCAGGCTTTGGTAAAATAGGAGAGAAGGTGGTAGTACACCGCGCCCGCCAATATGGCGTTACCAAGTTCGGCATGGAGCGCTTCCTATACGGCTTTCTCGATTTGCTTTCTGTATACTTTATGACCCGCTTTAGCAAGCGCCCAATGCACATTTTCGGTGGCTTTGGGGTGCTGAGCTTTTTCTCGGGTTTTATAATAGCATTATATCTTACCATAGCCAAGTTTGCATTCGAGCAATACCGCATGACAGAGAGACCACTATTTTATTTAGCGCTGTTGTTTATCGTTATCGGGGTACAATTGTTCCTAGCAGGCTTTTTGGGCGAGCTAGTGGCACGCAGCGGCAGCGACCGCAACCACTACGATGTGGCTAAGCTTTTGAATATAAAAGAATGAAAGTAGTAATACTAGGTAGTGCGCACCCCTTCCGTGGTGGGCTGGCAGCATATAACGAAAGGTTGGCGCGCGAGTTTATCCGCCAAGGCCACAGCGTGCAGATATACACTTTCAGCCTGCAATATCCCGAGTTTCTTTTCCCAGGCACATCGCAATACAGCGAGCAAGCTGCGCCCGATGATTTGTACATACACGTAAAAGTAAACTCGGTTAACCCCTTGAACTGGTTCAGCGTAGGTAAAGAAATAGCCAAGCTAAATGCCGATTTATTGATTGTAAAGTTCTGGCTGCCATTTATGGGGCCTAGCTTGGGTACTATATGCAGGCAGGTAAAGAAGAACGGCAAAACGAAGATTATATCTATTATCGATAATATCATTCCGCACGAAAAGCGCATAGGCGATTGGCAATTGGCCAAGTACTTTGTGAACAGCGTGGACGGCTTTATAGCCATGAGCGATTCGGTGTTGGAAGACCTGAAGAAGTTTGACAGCAAGAAACCTAAGGCGTTTTCGCCGCACCCCTTGTTCGATAACTTTGGCGAGGCTGTAAATAAGATACAGGCATACGAGCATTTGGGCTTGGAAGTTAATAGCGACTACCTGCTATTCTTCGGCTTTATACGCGACTATAAAGGGCTCGACCTAGTGCTAGAGGCAATGGCGGACCCGCGTGTGAAGGAGCTGAACTTTAAGTTGATAGTAGCAGGCGAATTCTACACCGATGCGCAGCCCTATTGGGACCAAATAACTAGGCTAGGCATAGCTGATAAGTTGATACTGAAAACAGACTTTATACCAGATGATGAAGTGCGCTACTATTTCTGTGCGGCCGATATGGTGGTGCAGCCTTATAAGCATGCTACCCAAAGCGGGGTGACGCAGATATGTTACCACTTCGATAGGCCAATGCTGGTAACAAATGTAGGCGGCTTGCCAGAGATAGTGCCGAATGGCAAAGTAGGTTATGTTGTAGAACCGAACGCACAGTCTATAGCCGATGCCATTGTAGACTTCTACGGTAATCACCGCGAGTTTGTATACCGCGATAACATTAAGGTAGAGAAGAAGAAATTTGCGTGGAGCGCCATGCTGGATAAGATATTCGAAATGGCGGGTGGGATAACGTGGTAGCACAACTCCACTCTATCGATTGATGTCCCCACCAACCGAAATGTAATACCGTTTCGGCGAGTGAGGACACTCGCCGATAGATCTATAGGTGCTAAGTTGTGCTTCTTAAATTTCTTAAACCTTCGTGTCTTTGTGCCTTCGTGGCAAATGTTTTATGGCACTTTCACCTGCATCTTTTATATTGCATTGTAATTTATAAGTAATGATTATTCGCAGCAAGGCTCCTTTGCGTTTGGGTTTGGCGGGTGGCGGTACCGATGTATCGCCTTACAGCGACCTATACGGCGGGGCTATATTGAACATAACGATAGGCATGTATGCCTATGCTACCATTAAGCCGTTAACGGGCAAAAAAATCCGTATAAAGGCTATGGATAGGCTAGAGGAAGTAGTGGTAGATAGCAACAAAAAGCTAGAGATAAACGGCAAGCTTGACCTTGCCAAAGGCGTGTACAACCGCATAGTGAAAGACTATGTAAAGAAGCCTCTGGCTTTTGAGTTGACTACCTTTGTTGATGCGCCTCCAGGTTCTGGTTTGGGCTCGTCTTCTACTTTGGTAGTGGCTATTGTTGGCGCCTTTGTTGAGTGGCTAAAATTGCCACTTGGCGAGTATGACATAGCCCAACTAGCCTACAAAATAGAGCGCGAAGACCTAGGCATGCATGGCGGAAAGCAGGACCAATACGCCGCTACTTTCGGTGGTGTAAACTATATGGAATTTTACGCAGGCGATAAGGTGATAGTAAACCCGCTGCGCGTAAAGGAAACTACCTTGCACGAGTTGGAGAATAACCTAGTACTCTTCTTTACCGAAACATCGCGCTTGTCATCGGAGATTATTAAGAAGCAGAGCGACAACGTAAAGAAGAAAAACACCAAGAGCATTGAGGCTATGCACAGCTTAAAGGAGCAGAGCGTGAAAATGAAAGAAGCTATACTTCGCGGCGATGTAGATAAGGTGGGCGAGATATTGCACTACGGCTGGGAGCACAAAAAGGCAATGGCTGAGGGTATTAGCAACCCCATGATAGAGAACATATATAACGCAGCCATGAAGGCAGGTGCTACGGGCGGTAAGGTATCTGGAGCAGGCGGCGGCGGCTTCATGTTCTTCTATGCGCCTTATAACAGCAAGTTTAAAGTAATTGAAACGTTAAATAGCATTGGTGGTAAGGTTATGCGTTATAACTTTGCACAGCAGGGCTTAACTACCTGGACTATTTAAAACAATACAATTAACCACAAAGACACAAAGGTTTACACGAAGAACACAAAGGATTATTGAAATAACTTAGTGAACTTTGTGTTGTAAATCTGTGAAATCGGATATTATCGGTCTAATCCTTTAATATCCGTGTAATCACTCAAACAATCTGTGTAATCATATATGGATAAGATAAAGAACATCATACAGGCGTCGATAGATACGAAGGCGAAAGTGCTGAGCGATACAGCCATGATAGCGCGTATAGCAGAGGTAAGCAAGGCGGTGGCGGCTGCGTTCCGCGCAGGTAACCGCGTGTACTTTTGCGGCAATGGCGGCAGTGCTGCCGATGCACAACACCTAGCAGCTGAATTTACAGGTCGTTTCTATAGCGATAGGGAACCATTGCCTGCAGAGGCATTGCACGTTAATACCTCGTTTATGACGGCAGTAGCTAACGATTACAGCTACGATGAAGTGTACCAACGTGCCGTAAAGGCGCATGGCCGCAAGGGCGATGTGCTGTTCGGTATATCTACCAGTGGTAACTCGAAGAATATATTGCTAGCGCAAGAAGAAGCCAAGAAACGCGGCATGACCGTCATCTCGCTTACAGGTGAAACAGGTGGCAAAATGAAAGACCAAGCCGACTACCTGTTTAACGTACCAAGCAACGATACCCCGCGTATACAGGAAACACATATCCTTATCGGGCACATCATCTGCCAGTTGGTAGAAGAGGATTTGTTCAGAAGCGAGATGATTATATAAAAAGCCAATATAGCTATCTAGACTTCGGAAGTTTCTCAAACTTCCGAAGTCTTTTTTATTACTACATCATGAATATTTCAGAACATATACTTGGCAATGATAGACTACCTGAAAGACGTTTGTTGTTGTATGTATACTTGGAAGAATATGCACTGCTTCGCCTAAGGTTTATGAGCAATAAAACTTGGGAGAATAACCTTGATAAGTATGTTGAATTGCAGTTTGCGGGAGTTTCAGACTACATCAGTCATTTCCCTCGACCTAAAATTGAACCTTGGCTGAACATCGATGAGAATAATTATCAGTATTCAGATAAGTTACCGTTGATTCATCTTAGTCGTATTGCAATAGATTCGAATAAGAAGTGCATTGTCACTTTTCATGACTCTTTCGGGCGAAGAGAATTTGCTTTCGATGAATTCGAATACACTGAAAGTAAAGCGAGCCGAGATAGCTAGTATAGATATGCCAATTTATAGTAAGACTTCGGAAGTTTGAGAAACTTCCGAAGTCAGCTTACACCTAGTATTCCTAATTATCTAGTTGCCTTATTTCTCTAAATAGTACACAGGAAAAACGTATTCTAAGGTTAAAACAAGCCCTGTATTGTTAAATCTAAGCCGCATTCAACCATTCAACCTTGTAAGGCTCTTGCCGCTTTATAACTGCAAACATCCTTGCCACTATCTTAC
>JAFDYM010000547.1 GCA_018267435.1 Bacteroidota bacterium
TCGGCAAAGCCCTCGGCGAACACCTGGGGCTTGCGGGTATCTATTATCAGGTATTCATCGGTATCCAATGCCTTTAGGGCATCAACCTGCACTGCATTCATCATTGTACATCAATTTTTGAATGCGCGAAGTTACCGCAAATACATTTACTGTGTATCTAAGAAATTCTTAACAGCGTGGCTAATGTGGTCCAACTTGTTATAGTTAAGGCTATAGAAGATGAACTTGCCTTCGCGCTCGTGGTTTACCAAGCCTGCATCGCGCAATATGCGCAGGTGCTGCGAGGTTATACTCTGCTCCAGGTTAAGGGAACCGTATATTTTGTTAACGTTTATTTTGCCGTGGTTGTTGATGTACGACAAAAGTTTTATGCGCAACGGGTGCGCAAATGCCCTAAGAACGATAGCAGCTGTGTCTACCTTCCCCGAGCCTGTAAGTTTAGTTACTGAACTCATACCTAAATGCCTAAATTTAGATTTATTTAAAATAATTCCGCGCCTCGGGGTCTACAGTTCCTTTGGCGCTTTTGTACTATCCTGCTACTTTCTTCGATAGCTCGCTTGTAAGCGTAGCTATAAGGTCTATCTGCTTTTTATCAATAGAGTAGTGGATGAACTTACCATCGCGGTTGGCAATAGCTATTTTTGCTTTGCGCAATATAGCCAAGTGCTGCGATGCTACCGATTGCTCCAATTTCATTTTGGTGTAAATTTCGGTAACGGTAACTTTCTTCTTCTCTTCGATTAACGCTAGCATTTTTTGGCGTACAGGGTGGCTTACCGCCCTTACTACCAAAGCTGCCTTGCGCAGCGATGCGTAATCAATCTTTACATCTTCTTTACCATTAGGGCGCGCAAAGGTAAGCGCCGCGTTTGACGTTTTTGCCATAAATCCGTTTATGAATTTCGAAAATACACATAATTGAGTAAATGTGTAACTATAAATTTTTAAGATATGATTGTATGAAATAGAACCTGTTCATACAATAGCATTACATTTGCTGCGTCATAACCATCGTAAAGTATTGAGTATGCGTATAGGAATAGTGTGTTACCCTACATATGGTGGTAGCGGTGTGGTGGCTACCGAGCTAGGAAAAGCATTGGCAAAAAAAGGTCATCAGGTGCATTTTATTACCTATCAAGAGCCTGTTAGGCTCGATAGTTTCCACGAAAACATATTTTACCACGAGGTATCGGCGCTCGATTATCCCCTGTTTCAATACCAACCTTACGAAAGTGCCCTAGCCAGCAAAATAGTAGATGTAGCCAAGTTCGAAAAGCTGGATATTCTGCACGTACATTATGCTATTCCGCACGCTTCGGCAGCCATGATAGCACGTAGTATACTAAAGGAAAGCGGGTATAATTTACCCTTTGTAACTACCTTGCACGGCACCGATATAACCCTGGTGGGTAAGGACCCTAGCTACAAACCTGTTGTAGAATATAGCATTAACCACAGCGATGGTATAACGTCGGTTTCGGCTAGCCTACGGGACGATACTTACGCCAATTTTAACATACGCAACAAAATAGAGGTAATACCCAACTTTATCGATTTCGAGCGTTTCCGCAAAACCGATAAGGAACACTTTAAGAAGGCCATAGCACCAAGCGGCGAGAAGATATTGATACATATTTCCAACTTCCGCAAGGTAAAAAGGGTGGAAGATGTGGTGCGTATGTTCAGTAAAGTGGTAAAGAAAATATCGAGCAAGTTGCTGCTAGTAGGCGATGGACCAGAGCGTATGGGCGCAGAAATGCTGTGCCGCAACTTGGGTATATGCGACCATGTACGTTTCCTAGGTAAGCAAGATAAAGTAGAAGACTTGTTGGCCATATCTGACCTCTTCATTCTTCCATCGGAAACCGAGAGCTTCGGTTTGGCAGCACTAGAAGCCATGGCCTGCGAAGTGCCTGTAATAAGCAGCAATGCGGGTGGCTTACCAGAGATAAACATTGAAGGTAAAACCGGTTATATGAGCGATGTGGGCGACTATGAGGACATGGCCAAGCACGCCATATATATATTGGAAGATGAAACGCGTCTGCAGGAGTTTAAGGCCAATGCCTTTGCCCATGCCCGCACCTTTGATATTGATAATATACTACCCCAATACGAAGCCTACTACGAACGCACCTTGCGTATGAACGATGTGGAGTTTGTGATATAAGGAAAGCGATATGCGACAGTTGCGATAATCGATATTCGATGTAGTAAGCCATTGAACTGCTAAGCATGCCTGTTCAATATTCTCTTTTTCTCTCCCTCGCTTTTTTATATTTGTTGCATTATGCAGCTACGTATCATCAACAAATCGAACAACCCGTTGCCTAACTACGAAACGGCAGGCAGTGCAGGTATGGACTTGCGCGCTTTTCTTACCGAAGATGTGGTACTAAAACCGCTTGACCGTAAACTGATACCTACGGGTTTATATATAGAACTACCAGAAGGCTACGAGGCACAGTTGCGCCCACGCAGCGGCATGGCGTTTAAGTACGGCATTAGTTTGCCTAACACACCTGCCACCATTGATAGCGACTACCGCGGCGAGGTAAAAATTGCCTTAATAAACCTTAGCAACGAAGACTTTATAGTGAAGAGCGGCGAGCGCATTGCCCAAATGGTAATAGCCAAGCACGAGCGCGCTAACCTTATAGAAGTAGAAGTGCTTACTGACACCGTTCGCGGCGAAGGCGGCTTTGGTAGCACTGGCCGTCAATAATTTAAAGGCAAGCTTTTTTAGTAAATCCCAAACACAAAATACGAAACACCCGAGATGAGGATAATAATACCAATGGCAGGTTGGGGCACACGCCTTAGGCCACACACACTTACAATACCTAAACCAATGTTGCCAGTGGCTGGCAAACCCATAGTACAACGCTTAGTAGAGGACTTAATGAAATCGACTACCGAAAAGGTGGAGGACATCGTGTTCATCATTCGCGAGGACTTTGGCAAGGGTATAGAAGAACAACTGTTAGCCGTGGCTAAGGCCGTAGGCAGCAATGGCCACATACGCTACCAAGCCGAGCCGCTGGGCACGGCACACGCCATACTACAAGCGGGAGATTATCTGCAAGGCAATATCATAGTAGCTTTTGCCGATACGCTTTTCCGTAGCGAGTTTAAAATAGACAACAGCAAAGACGGCGTAATATGGGTGCAGAAGGTTGAAAATCCATCGGCTTTTGGTGTAGTGAAACTGGATAGCGACAATGTAATAACCGACTTTGTTGAGAAGCCGAAGGAGTTTGTATCGGACCTTGCCATTATAGGCATCTACTACTTTAAGGATGGTGCCCGCCTACGTGGCGAAATGCAGTATTTGTTGGATAACGACATTAAGGAAAAAGGCGAATACCAATTGACCAATGCCTTGGAGAACCTAAAGGCGAAAGGCGCTAAATTCCATAAAGGTGAGGTAATAGAGTGGTTGGACTGCGGAAATAAAGACGCTACGGTAAATACTAATCAGCGCGTATTGGAGTTTATAAAGAATGAGCAACTGGTGAGCGCCAAGGCAACTATCGAAAACAGCGTGGTGATACAGCCTTGTTTTATTGATGACGACGTGGTAATACGCAACTCGGTAGTAGGCCCTCATGTTTCTATTGGCAAGGGTACGCTTATCGAGAATTCAGTTGTTAAAAATTCTATCGTTCAAGGCAAATCGGTGCTAAAAAATAAGTTAATACATAACTCAATGCTGGGTAATAGTGTTAAACTTGAAGGAAGGATGGAAGACTGGAGCATAGGCGACCACAACGTGATAGTGCACTAAACTTCAGCCCGTTTTTAGTATCTAAATTATAACACGGCAAGGAAACACTTGCCCAAAGCAGCTACATAGGAATGAGGTTAATAAAAACCATATTGATAACTACGGCCGTGGTGCTACTGTGCCAAGGCGGCATGGCTGCTGCGCAAGATGGTGGCAAGAAAAAGAAAAAGGAGAAAACCCCCGCACAAAGCTCAAAGGCCGATAGCAAAGAAATGCAGGCAAGGCTTGAGCGTATATTGATAGATGCCGAAAAACTAAAAGCCATTGAAGATTGGGATGAAGCTACCGGTAAGTATAAAGAAATACTAAGCCTAGCCCCCAACAATGCCAATGCGCACTACCAACTAGCCCAGATATACAAAACGCAGAATAAGCTAGCCGAGGCCGAAACCGAGGCTGCTGCCGCTGCCAAGCTTGAAAGCGATAACCGCTGGTACTTGGAAACCCTAGCCGATATATACCTTAACCAAGGCAAAATAAAAGATGCTGAAGGCATACTAAAGGGCTTGGTAGATAAGTTTCCTAACAACCCCGACTATTACCTTGAGCTAGGCTTTGTGTACAGTAAAACAGGCCAGTTAGAGAATGCTGTAAAAGTGTACGACCAGTTCGAAAAGAACTTTGGCGTAGATGAGCAGGTGGTAAGCGAAAAGAAGAACCTGTACATACGTATGGGCAAATTTAACGAAGCTGTAACCGAGGTAGAAAAGCTGATAGAGGCTTACCCAGGCGAGGTAGAGTACATACTGATGGAAGCGGAGCTATACCGCGCCAAAAAGATGAAGGAGAAAGCCATAGAGCTTTACAAAAAGGTGTTGGATATAGAGCCTGATAATCCTTACGCGCAGTTGGGCCTTGCCGAGTTTGGAATGAGTACCGGCAACGATGCGCAGAAGAAGGAAAGTGTAGTAGATATATTCAAAAACCCGAAGGTGGGTATAGATACGAAGGTGAGCATACTGCTTATATCGTACATACAAATGAATAGCGAAGACTCGCTAAAGCGCAAAGAGGCTATTGAACTGACCAAAATACTGACGGACGTACACCCTACCGAGGCAAAGGCATGGGCTGTAAGCGGCGACTTATACTTTATTGATGAGCAGTTGAACAATGCGCTTATAGCATATCAAAAGGCTTTAAGTATTAATAAAGATGTGTTTCAGGTATGGCAGCAGGTGCTGGCAATACACAACCAAAACCGCGATTGGAACAAGGTGATAGAAGTAAGCGGCGAGGCTATGGAGCTGTTCCCTAACCAAGCTATTATTTACCTGTTTCGCGGCGGTGCCGAAATGCAGTTGAAGGAGTACGACCGCGCACTGAAAACCTATAACCGCGGCGAGAAGATGAGCGCAGGCAATACTAAACTGCAAGCACAGTTTTTTGCCAACCTTGGCGATGCATACCACAGCCTAAGGCGCGAAACAGAAAGCGATAGCGCTTACGATAAATCGCTGCGCCTTGACCCTGAAAACGCCTATGTGCTGAACAACTATAGCTATTACCTGAGCCTGCGCAAGCAGAACCTAGAGAAGGCAAAGCAAATGAGTGCCTACGCTAATAAGCTGGAGCCGAACAACGATTCTTTCCTAGATACCTATGCTTGGATTATGTTTCAGTTAGGCGACTATAATGCTGCTAAAGAAGCGCAGGAAAAAGCCTTAAAAGCAGGCGGCGACCAAAGCGGCACCATACTGGAGCACTACGGCGATATACTAAGCAAACTAGGCAAGAAGGATGAAGCGCTTAACTACTGGAAAAAGGCCAAAGAACTAGGTACCGATAGCGGCACCATAGATAGAAAGATAGCCGAGCAGAAGTACTTTGAGTAGTGGACAAAAAAAAGGCTACTCATTATGAGTAGCTTTCGGGATTTGTCGTTATCCATTTTCATTTAATCTTACTAGTAGAATCGACAGTGGAGAAATAATTCCTGTTATTATTGCCAATTTCGGTTCAATTAACTCCCAATTATCTTTAACAAATTGATCTATACCTAATTCTTTAAGTATAGAATAAATAACGATAAATAGTAACACACAGATAGCTAAATTGATTCGCTTATGTATGTCGGTTAACGACTTTTGATCCGAAACGCTTTTGTTTGTTTTTTTGGAATTAGATCTACTGTTCGAATTTCCCTGTTTTCGCGTAGACATAAGTCCAATGCGAATAAAAGGTTATCGAAAAGTTGGTCTGTTTCATTTTAGTTTTAATTTTTGGTTTATGATACTGTAAAGATAACTAGGACTCAACGAATAGCAAAGTCCCTTTAAATAGTAATTAATAGTCTTTAACAATTAAAACTGGCACAATTTTTACCATCAAAGCATACATGATTAACCGCTTCATTGCAGCCTTCTTATTCTTATTGCTAACCTATACCGCCACCGCGCAAAGCCTAGATAGCATACCTAGCTATGATAGCTTATTGGCTAAGGTTTATGATAAGCAAGTAGCCTATAACACCCTAAGTATGCGCAGCCACATGGTGTGGGATGATGGTAGCAGCCAAATGGAGTTTCAGGGTAATACCCGTATGCAGAAGGATAGTATTGTATGGATGAGTTTAACGGGGCCTTTCAATATAGAAGGCGCACGTGTGTTGGCTAGTCCCGATACCTTCCGCATTATTAACCGCTTGGCGGGCGAGTATGCCATTAAGGAGTTTACCTACCTTGAACGATGGCTATACCTTAAGCTGGAGTTTACTACCCTGCAACAACTACTAGCAGGGCATAAAGCTGATATAGGCGAAAAGGCTACTACAGTGGCCGTAGAGGACAGTATGTATGTGTTATATATGGAGAACGATAAGATGCAGGAAAAGCTGTGGGTGCATCCCTTAAACTACACCATCACCAAGCTAGTGTTGAAAGACAAGATGCTAAAACAGAGCATTGCCATTAAATTTGAAGCCTACAATGATTTGAACGGAAAGCCGTTTTCATACAGGCGCGATATTGAAATAAACCGCGATGCGCAAACCATGCGCTTGCTTATGGATATTAACCGCGCCACAGTAAACGATAGCCTAACTTATCCATTTGACGTAACTGAAAGACTTAAACGAATAGAATGAAAACCGATAATAAAAATAGAAACCTGCTGTACCATGTAGCGCTTCTGTTTTTGCTATCGTTTTGTTTTCAAATAGCTGCTGCACAGCCTACCTTGCAGCAGAAAAAAGATCAGCTTCAGAACCAAATGAAGAAGCTGCAAGGCGAGATAAGAAATATTGAGGCTGCCCTTAAAACCAATACTGCCAAAAAGCAAAAAAGCTTGGGCGAAATACAGTCGCTACAGGCTAAGATACGCTCGCGCGAAAAGCTGATAGCCAACATGAATTCGCAAATAGATGGCTTGGACGAAAGCATTGTGCAAACACAGGTAGATATACAGAAGAAGAATGCAGAGATAGAAAAAATGAAGGCGGACTACGCCAACATGCTGCGCAAAAGCTACGAGAACATTAACCTACAAACGCAACTTAGTTACCTGCTATCTTCTAACTCTTTCAGCGAGGCGGTGCGCCGCTATAACTATATGCTTAAAGTGGCAGAGTACCGCCGCAACCAAGCTTTGGCCATACAAAATTCGGTAGCCGAACTACAGGTAAAGAAAACTGAGCTAGAAGGCACCAAGGAGCAAAAGGTAGGCATGCTGGAAAAGCAGAGCGACCAGAAAGAAGAGCTGGAGAAAGAGAAGAAGGAGAAGGACCAGGCAGTAGCTAGCTTGCTAGAGCGCGAAAAGAAACTGAAAAAGCAGCAAGAAGATAAAAGCAAAGCAGCAGCCCAGCTAAACAACCGTATAAAGCTGATAATAGAAGAGGAGATACGTATAGCCCGCAAAAAGGCTGAGGAAGCCGCTAAGAAAAACCCTGGTAAAACCACCGAGGTGCCTATTAAAAAAGGCTCGACTGAAACCATGCCGCTTACCCCGCAGGAACAAGCACTTTCGAACGACTTTGCCGCTAATATGGGCAAGCTGCCATGGCCCGTGGTAAAGGGGCATATCGTTTCGCAGTTTGGGCAGCACCCGCACCCAGTGCTTAAGGGCGTAATAATAGAAAACAACGGTATTGACATAAAAACCGAGAAGGGTGCCGATGCGCGTGCTGTATTTGCTGGGCAGGTGGTAAGTGTGTTCTACCTACCTACGCTGCATAACTGTGTAATGGTTAAGCACGGGCAGTACTTTACTATATACGCAGGTATAGAAACTGTAACCGTAAAAGCTAACGACAACGTTACAACCAAACAAGTGTTAGGTAAGCTATACACCGATAAGGCAGAAGACATTACCAAAATGCACATCGAATTTTGGAAGGGTAAAGACAAGATGAATCCAGAGACTTGGTTGGCGAATTGATACCCACTATTGCATCTCGAACGAAGTGAGAGATCTTTCTTAAGAGACTCTTTGAAGAAAGATCCTTCACTGCATTTCATTCCGTTCAGGATGACAAAAGAGGAATGGCCCCGAACGCCTCGCCCACTATTTCCACCGTTTCGTAAATACATGACAATATTCTGAAACAAGGGCAGCTTTCAAAGTGCATATTTGCCACTATGTACGAAACATTGTTGCCTTATCACTCATTTATCCGTTGGCTGGTATTGCTTGCGCTGCTTTACAGCGTGGTAAGTGCCTTGCTAGGGGTGGTCAAAGGCAAGCCATATACCAAGCTCGATAACGTTATGCGCTCGGTTACATCGGGCCTATCGCACGTGCAGTTATTGATAGGTATGACGCTTTATATGAAAAGCCCCCTCATTAAGTTCTTTTTTAAGGATACGCACCAAGGGTTGAAGTATGCCGACATTACCTTTTTCAGCCTTTACCATATCGGTATGATGATGACCTCGGTAGTGCTATTGACCATTGGTGCTGCCAAGGCTAGAAGATTGACCGAGGCAGCCGATAAACACAAAACGATTTTAGTTTGGTTCGGTATAGCATTGATAGTGATATTTTTAGCCATACCATGGCCTTTTAACCCTTTTGCATCACGCCCGCTTTTACGCAGCTTTTAATACTTTAGAACATGATAAAAGAGCTTTTTACAACA
>JAFDYM010000548.1 GCA_018267435.1 Bacteroidota bacterium
AAATGGATGAAAAAAGAATGAGCAGGGAGAAGAATAAATAGTGTAACTTCATTGCAGAGTTTTAGTTTGAAACAAAAATAATTTTTTTTTGAACGGAGCAAATTTTCAAGCAACATTTCATATTGTCATAACATTGTCATGTGACTGTTAAATGTTAAATGTTTGGCAACCTTTGTGGTTAGCATTATATCTTTATATTCGTTGAGTACTAAACATTGAAAAATCCATAACCCTTTATGAAACGTATTTTACTATTTTGCTTATGCCTGTTTACGGCTTATATAAGCAGTAATGCACAGTGCGGCCCCTGTACGGCAGTAGACTGTTCGGTTGAAAAGCCTACTGGAGGACTTTGCAACAAGTTGCCAGACGACACTGTAGGTAACATTTACAATGAAGTTATTTCGTTCTACATGCCCAGTACACTTACCGATCCTACTACCCTAGGTCAATGTGGAGGCTGTTCTTCGGTTACACTTCGCCACATAGATATAGTGGGTATACAAGGCTTGCCACCAGGCATGAACTGGACCGCCAGCGATAACGGCAGCTACGATGTACAAGGTGGCACACACAATGGTTGTGTTACATTTTGTACTAACCCGGGCGTACTATTGGTACCAGGTGTGTATTATATTACCGTTAACCTTTTGGCCGACGTAACAGCTAATGGCGTACCTGTAATAGGAAGTATAGATGCAAACGACCAAGCACAGCAATACCGCGATACTATCGAGATATTTCCTGGTGTAGGTGCTTGCCCTGGTACATTTAGCCTAGGCAGCGGCCCTTGTATAACTACAGCATGTAACGCAGTGAATGTAGACCTTGACGGTACTTTGGCAAACCAAAACTGCCCTAACTTAATTTCATATGCATGGGATTTGGGCAATGGCCAAACATTTAACGGCAAAACCCCAGGTGTAGTTAACTACACCACAGCGGGCACTTATACGGTTACTCTTACTACTACCTTCTATACTTACCGTGTAAAGAGCGTAACTGCAAATGTAACAGGCGGCTATAGCGGCGACGTAGAGGAGTTAACCAGCGGTTCATCGCCAGAGCCATACATAAAAATAAACTCGTTAGCCTTTGAAAACCGTGGGGGCGCATCGGGCAATACTCAAACTTGGAACAACCTTGACTTGGTAATACCAGACGGTAACTGCGACGACCAGCTTGAAATACAGGTATGGGAAGAAGATACAGGCCCTCCACAAGGCACCAATCCTTTTGGCTCGCAAGATGACCAAATAAACACCCACTATGTACAACCAGGTGTAGGTGGCCAAGTAATATCAATGCTTAACAACTCAACCATAGCGGTTACATTTGATACAGTAGCAACATCGAGCGTGGTAGAAACCATACAAATAACGGTAAACCCGCTACCGCCGGTACCTACTTTGATGTTGACCAACGACTCGATATGTACAGGCGATAGCACTTTGCTTTATACTGCTGAAGGCCTTGGCGAAGGCTTCCAATTTCAATGGTACTTGAACGATACAACAGAATTGCCTACCAGCGATTCGGCTATATATGTAACCCAAGCCGGCAAGTACACTTTAAAGATAACTAACCTTACAACTGGCTGCTCTGCAATGAGTGCCGATACAGGTGTGATATTTGCCACAGGTGCACCTGCACCCACCAACGTAAACATATTGAACAACGGTACCCAATTGTTTGTATCGCCGTTTCCTACAGGCTTCTCTACCGAGTGGTACTTTAATACCAACCTGGTAGCAGGCCAAACAGGCAAGTTCCTTCCCCTACTTGGCGCAGGTACATATAGTGCTGTGGTGTACAACACATTGTTCCCTGGTTGCCGTACCGAAAGCAGCCAGTACATACTTACCGACATAGAAGATATAAGTGCTAACATAAACGATGTAAACGTATACCCTAACCCTAATACGGGTAAGTTTAATGTAGCATTTAGCGTAGAAAACAATGCAGATGTAAAACTAAGCGTACAGAACATGGTAGGCCAAGTAGTATACGAGCGCAGCTTACCTAGCTTTAGCGGCAACTATACCCAGGAAATGGATATGAGCAGCTTTGGCAAAGGCGTATACATTGTAAACGTAGAATCGAACGCTACCAGAATAAACAAGCGCGTGGTTGTTCAATAAACCATGCATTATTAACCTTCTTTTGTGTTGATAAATTTTCAGCACAGAAGAAGGTTTTTTTTTAAGTTTGTAAAATCAATAACTAAAAACTAAACAATAGCTCATGAAAAAAGTAATCTTTACTCTAATTGCTGGTGCTTTTATAGTTAGTGCAAATGCACAATACTGTGGTGGCTCTGGTGCTAGCGCTTGTACACCAAGCGGTACTATGACTGAACCAGGTTTGTCTCCAATTGAACTACCATCGGTAGTTAACGGTACAGATGCCAACACTACTATCCAGTTCAAAAACTTCGACAAGTTTAACTACAGCGGTACCGAAATCACTATCAACTCATTGCGTATAGACTCTATAGGCAACCTTCCTGCAGGTTCATGCTGGAAGACTAACAAAACCGATAATACTTTTGCCAACCAAGAAGATGGTTGTATAAATGTAAGCGGTACAGTATGTGCTGACCCA
>JAFDYM010000549.1 GCA_018267435.1 Bacteroidota bacterium
ATACTTTTGACTTGCGTAGCTACTGTAGGTTCGGTATCAAACCCTGACCACTCATTGCAGAGCTTAGGTAAGGCAGGTCGTAAGCGTTGGTTGGGCATAAGGCCACGTACAAGGCCAGTAGCCATGAACCCTGTAGATCACCCAATGGGTGGTGGTGAAGGTCGTTCATCGGGCGGTCACCCACGTTCTCGTAAGGGTATCAAGTCTAAAGGCTTGAAGACAAGGGCACCTAAAAAGGCTACGTCTCAATACATTATCCAACGTAGGAAAGGCGCTAAAGGCAACCAGTAATTAATTAAGTAAAGAGTAAAAATCCGCAAGGAAAAAACATAAAACATGGCACGTTCGATTAAAAAAGGACCTTACATTTCTTTCAAACTAGAAAAGAAGGTTACCAAAATGAATGAAGGCACTAAAAGGACTGTAATAAAGACTTGGAGCCGCGCTTCGATGATAGTACCAGAAATGGTTAACCACACTTTTGCAGTACACAACGGTAACAAATTCATACCTGTATATGTAACTGAAAACATGGTAGGCCACAAGTTGGGCGAATTTTCACCTACTCGCCAGTTCAAAGGCCACGGTGGTAAGAAGATTAAGTAAGAAAAAGTATTTAGTAGCAAGTATTGAGTATTAGAATACGAAAGCCCAGCTACTTATTAAGTAACAGAAATAAGAAATAACAATACAATGGAAGCAGTTGCGAAACTCAACAACAACCCTACATCAACCCGCAAAATGCGTTTGGTTGCTGACTTAGTACGCGGTAAAAACGCATACGAGGCGTTGACCATATTAAAATTCAGCAAGCAGGAAGCATCGGGCAAGTTAGAGAAGTTGCTTAAAAGCGCTATCGATAACTGGGGTCAAAAGAATGACGCTCGTCCGGAAGATAGCGACCTTTACGTAAAGGAAATATTTGTAGATGCAGGTACTATGCTTAAGCGTTTTCTACCAGCACCACAAGGCCGTGCTTACAGGCTACGCAAGCGCAGCAACCACGTTACTATCAAAGTAGATAGCAAAAACGCGGTAGCAGCACCAG
This sequence comes from Bacteroidota bacterium, assembly GCA_018267435.1. Classification (GTDB taxonomy): domain Bacteria; phylum Bacteroidota; class Bacteroidia; order Chitinophagales; family LD1; genus Bog-950. The sequence continues at coordinate 1,049 of JAFDYM010000549.1, forward strand.
CCGAAGCTTAGTATTAAGCCCAGCTATAAGAACATTAAAGCCCTTCCAATTTTTTGGAGGGGCTTTGTTCGTTTGTGTAGGGCCTTTGTATAAATGCAATATTTGCGTTTCAGTATTATTAGCCACAAAATCATGTGGCCCTACATGGGTTACGGCATCATTGAATTTGAATAACATGGGGGCATGCCGCTTGCCAGGCAAGGCGGCACCGGGCTATACGCTATAGTTATAGCCCGCGCTGCGCTTAGGCTATAAGCTGCCGCTGCTATCCCTTGCCCAAGGGCCCTACTTCTGGCATATGGGCAATAAAAAAGGCCTACCCCAATTGGGATAGGCCATAGTAACAAAACTCAAACACTACTTCTAAACCACTTATGAAGTTTTGAGCCTGTTAGGGCAAGTTTTACTCTTTAATAAACCTGGTATATGCTGTGCCTTTAGCGGTAGTAGCTTTTAGTATATATACACCTTTAGCTAGCTGTGTTACAGGTATAGTGTTGCTAGTGTTGGATGCGCTGTATTGTGTTTGGCCTATAGCGTTAATCACCTCTATGTACTGTACGGCTTGGCTGCTGCTTAGGTGCAATGTATGCTGTGCAGGGTTAGGGTATAGGTTAAGTGCTATGCTGCTAGCTGCAATGCTGTTTATACCTACGCCTTGCTCAATAGTGAATTCAAGGGTGTCTTTGCAACCGTTTGCATCGGTTAAATACATTAGGTAGTCGGCTGGGCAAAACTGTTCCATTATAAATGGCAGGTTCTGTTGAACAACTGTGTTAGAGCTTCCGCCATTGTAGCTTATTTCAACAGTAATAGGCGTAAATGCATCGGTTGAGCTGAAGGTAACTTCAGGGCACGAAGCATCTGGCTGTACCATGTATGTAAAGTTAACGCCGCAGCTAGGGGCTGTTTCGGTGGCAACTGTAAAAGTGGTGTTCAACACGCAGCCATAACCATCGGTTATATGCAAGGTGTAAGTGCTGTCGCATAGGTTGCTAAGCATAGCGGTAGTATTAGCTGTTTGGTAAGGGTTACCATTGTTAAGCCAATTGGTAAATGTGTATGGTGCAGCACCGTTGCTTATAGTTACTTCGGCGGTACCATCGCACAGGCCTTCCGCACTTGCATTGGCTGTTACGCTGGCAGCTACACTTACTGGGTAGCAGTTTATTACTATGGCATTACCCGATACCTGGCAGCCGTTAGCATCGCTAATAAGTACAGTGTAGCCAGTATTGCTGGCCGCTGCAGGTATGCTGTAGGTAGTGCTCGAAAAGTTGCCCATGTACTCCATATTGCCGTTAAGCAATACTTGGTAAGTGTATGGTGCTTGTCCGCCCACAAGGGTAACATCTATGCTGCCGTCTAAGCCTTGCTGCGTAGTGGCATTAGTGGTGCCTATGTTGTCAAGCACAAAGCTTGAACAGTTAACTGTATTGGCCCTGTTGCTTATTTTTGCTACAAAAGCACTAGTGTAAGACTGATTGCCACCTGCCTTACGGCCAGCTATAAATATATCATCGTTCTCGTTTACATATACATCGTTTACTTGTAGGTATATGCCTTGCATATTAATGCTATAGTGATTGTACTGGCCATCGGCAAAAGAGTTGTCGTATTGCCCAGAGGTGGTAAGCAATAATACAAAAGCTGCCATATAACCATCTGGTTCAGTTACCGTATAATCGCTAGGTAGATTACCTGTAGTAGAACCGTTATTGATGTGAGCTTTGTACAAATCCATGCCAGCTACAGCTATTTTACCATTGCTTAGCAATGCTATATCCCATGGCATTGTACCTGTAGAAATTTCATCTAATGGATATGTTACAGGCCATTGAATGTTACCATTGTTGCCGAAAGTATTGTCAGCCGTGCCATCGTTGTTAAGGCGATATAAGGTTGGTCTTTCATTACCGGTTTGTAGTACCAGTATCTTGCCATCGGGCTGTATTACTATGCTGGTAAATACTGGGCTAAGGTTAGTGCCAAAGCCAGGTAAGTAAACCGATCCTGCGGTTCCAAAGGTGCTATCGCGTTCGTTGCTGTTAGGCTTAAACCTATACAGTTCTGTACCACCTACACCCATTATAAGTTTACCTGCTGTGTCGGCTTTTACCACTTGTATTACCGATGGTACTGTAGGCGCCGATGGAAACGCGGCCACTTCGAAACTGTTGCCGTTAAAGTAGTTGGTATATGTATGGCCAGCGTAGTTCGTTCCTACTAGGGGTTTAAACGCCCTAAACTTGTTAGCCGAGTTAGGGTACGATGCCGCTATAACAGTGCTATCGTTTACTGTGGTATAGCTACGCGCATTGCCCGAATATGATGTTTTGTTTACGCCTAAGCCTGTGCTGTTAGCATCTAGCAATGCGCCACCCCATTGCGTAAAGCCAGCATATACTTTGTTGTTTTTCATTTGGTGTAATGAATATGGGTATTCATACGAGTATTCGTTACGCTCGAAAAGGCCCGGTGTACTACCGCTGCTATTATAGGTAGTTTGAAAGTTACCGTCGCCTGCATCAAGCAAGGCTATCCATGCCCTGTCATAGGCATCGTCAGGTACATATGTATAGCGGCCTGCTAGCCATAAGTTGCCCTGCTCATCTTGCATTACTGCACGAGCATCGTAATCTTTGCTAGCGGTACCTATAGTACGCACATTTTGTTGGGTGTTAAAGGTGCTGTCTAATTTGTGTGTGCCAGGCACATTACTGCCCCCACCTGCTTGGCTTGTATAACATAGCAAGCCAAGGCTAATTGTTTGTAGTAGTTTTTTCATGAATCGTGATTTTGAGTTTTGCCAGCGAAGGTGTGCTGTAACGGTTCGTCCTTATGTTCGCAGTTTACCAAGGTCAGCTTTATACGTACCAAACCATTGTTTCAGTTTACAGCATTTTATATGCAGCACTCTTTTATATTTACTTTATCATGGTTGGTATACACACAAAGCCATTAAGCAAGGTGGCTATAGAATTGGAAAATAGGGTGGCAGATATGGCTATGCCTGAGGCAATACCTCATTATTTGCAACTTGCCGAATACTATCATTGGATAAATGGTAGGAAGCAAAAACAGTTTTTGGATAAGATATTGGCCTACGTGAACCTAGATTCTAAAGATGTAAACCATATACTGGCGAGGATTCAGTTAATAGGTTGCTACATTAACATAATGGAACTGGCTTATGCCGATCAACTTGCATTGCAGGTACTGAAGGATGCAGAAGCAAATGGTGATGAAGAATTGGTTATAATGGCTAAGCAAGCTTCGTGTTTAGCAGCAGTGTATAATGGTAGACATCAAGATGCAGAGCAGTATATTACTGACTGCCTGTTATACGCTAAACATATAGAAGATGTAGGGTTGAAGGGAAGAATATATACTACTGCAGCTTTTTTCAATTTGGATAAAGACCATACCGCAGCTACGCAATATGGTATGCTGGCGTATGAAAATGCAAAGCATAGCAATGAACCTTGGCGAGTAGGTAGTGCCCTACTAACACTTGGATATATAGCTTGGAATAACGAGGATAAAGAGGCTACGCTGAATTACTTTTCTGAAGCTTCGGAATTATTAAAACAACAAGGTGCCACTGAGTATTATGCTACTTGCGTTTTACAAATTAGCAAGTCTTTTAAGGACTTGCATAGGTACAATGAGGCGCTTGTGCAACTTGGTATAGCTGAAAGCCTATACCAAGAAATAGGTATTAGCAGACACATAATAGGTGTATATTCTACCTATGCAAGAATGTATCGTGCAATGAAAGAGTACGATAAGGGGATAGCCTAC
>JAFDYM010000054.1 GCA_018267435.1 Bacteroidota bacterium
AAGGTAAGCAACAAACATGGCTAACCACCGCCGCCAGCAAGCAGCTAGTACACAAGTGGCGCAGCGAGGAGCAAGCCGTAATGGTGGGCAAGAATACCGCACTGATAGATAACCCGCAACTTACCGTACGCGAGTGGCAGGGCAAAAATCCTTTGCGCATTGTGGTGGATAGAAACATGGAAATGCCAAGCAGTTTACACCTGTTCAATGATGCCGCGCCAACGCTAGTGTTCAATGGATTGAAAGATGATAAGCAGGGTAGTATTGAATGGGTAAAGATTGACTTTGGCGCTGATGCGGAGGAGCAGATGCTGAAGCAATTATACAAGCGCAATATACAATCGCTAATAATAGAAGGCGGCGCCAAGCTGCTGCAAAGCTTTATACAAAAAGGCCTTTGGAACGAGGCACAGATTTTTACTAGCCCTACCGCGTTGGGTAGCGGCATCAAGGCACCTGTTGTAAAGGGAGAAATACTCGACAACAGGCAGATAGATGGCGATGGGCTGGTAATTATAAAATCTGTGTAAAGATGGATCTGTTTTTAATGGGGCTTACCTTCGGCGTAGTTACTGGCATGGCATTCGTGGCTTTATTTCTATATCTATATAAAGAAAACGTAGCTGTTAAGCGTTTCCGTGGTGCGCTGTGCCATAAAAAGGACGATTTTGTGAAGTTCCTTTCGCGCAATGTAAATAGGCAGATACACTTAGACATAGTGCTAAGCGAAAAACAGAACGATGAAATGAAACTGTTTAGCAATGGCATGAGCGATTTCTTCTTTTCATTACCGCATGATGGCAGCTTATTAAGCGGTTATACCATTACTATAAAATCAAAAAGCAGCAACGATTTTTTCCATGATAGCCATGTTGCACAGCGAAGATTAAAAGGTCATTTTTACTTAGAGGCTATACAAAACCAACAGAACGGTTGGGGCTCGGCCATTTTAATAGCTACACCTAAGTATCATTAAATGCAACGTAGGTTTTATCTTACTTTTTTCAGCTTCACTCTTTCTGTTTCTACATTATTTGCGCAACATACTGAATACAAGCACCAACTTAATTTAATCGACTCGCTAAAGGTATTTATAGCGAAAGATTTGAAGCTGGATATACCTGCCGATTTCTATACTAAGTGGACGGATAGCAAAGACAGTATGTACCTATATGTATATGCTGCCGATGCCAAGCACATAGCACATGGTGATACTGCGCACCGCAGCTCGTGGTACTATACCAATGAAGATACAGCTAAGGCTAAGGTGGCACAGCTTAAAGCCAAGGGCTACCACACCATGCTATATAGAACCGCAGGCACCTCGGCAGCTGAACTTAACCGCAAGCTGCTATCGTACCCTGACGAGGCATTGGCTTTCATCATCATTCACGAGGCGGTACACAACCACATACGCAACAACGAAAAGTACAAGGGCTACCCTTATGTGTATGAAGAGAGCTTGTGCGATGCAGTAGCTATACTGGGTATGCAAACCTTGGTAAGGCAAGGTAGACTGCTGGATGCTAAGTCGGTAAGTAAGCACACCCGCTCGCTTGAGCGCTGCTACGCTATACTGAACAAAGCAAACGATAAACTAGACGATACCGAGCACGATGCGCTGATACTACAAGCCACCAACAGGCGCATGATGCGCTACACGCGCAATGCCAACCAGTTCCTTAAAGACCGTATGCGTTATGAAGTAAACAATGCATACCTGTTGCGCACACAAGATTACAGCCTGCATTACTTCGAGCTAAAGAAGCAGCTCTATCATCTATCGGTTACCGATGTGGTGAAGCAGGTAATGAAGGCGCATGGGCCGAAGAACTAGGGCGAACAGTACGTGCGCACGTGGTGCGAAACAGGCTGAGCAAGCACTACCGTACCCGCGCCAAAAAAAACAGTATGCAATAGGCAATTGAACAAGTAGGCAATGCCTAGTCGGCGTCCCCGCCGACTAGTGTAAAGGTTGAGTCTAGGTCAGAACTCTTTAAAAAATCTTCTTTGTGTCTTAGTGCCTTTGTGGCTGAGCATTACCACCACGGCACACTTATTTTATTGGCGGGGCAAAACAAAACATAAACACAATGACAAGTTTAAGCATTACCCCAACCATGAAGCGTATAATAGGCTTTTTCACCCTTAGCGCTACCGCTGCTATCATTTTTACATCTTGCAACAACGATGAGCAGGCGCGTAAAGATACCGCAGATTTCCGCACTTATGTAAGCAACCACCGCGACTCGGTAGAAGTATTTGCCGAAACACAATGGGACAAACTAGAGGCTGAGTACAACGAGAAGAAAGCTAAAATAGACACTAGCAAGCTAGCTACCGAACTACGCGAAACATACCGCGAAACAGAAGCCGACTGGGAAACTTTTAAAGCCGACTATAAGGCAAAGCAAGAAGCAAAGGCTGAATTGGCTGAAACAGATGCTTTCCGCGCTACATTGGCTATAGAAGGCGTACGCCCTGACTATACTGACCTTTCGAACACTAACATACTAGCTGCTTACGAGCACTTTGTAAACGTGGTAAAGGCGAACAAAGACACTTACACTAAAGAACAATGGCTAGTGATAAACAATAGCTGGAAAGCCCTACAAGGCCGTAAAAAAGAAATAGACAACAACATAAGCAGCAGCGACAATGGCAAGATAATGAAACTACAGGTAGAGTATACTGCTATAAAAGCAGTTAACCGCCCATTTGCCGATAGCGAAACCAACTCATAACACTACACACTAATCAAAAAGAGAAAAGGTGTAGGGCTTCTGCCTTACACCTTTCTTGTTTTATGAAATGCCTTATGCCACAAAGGCACTAAGACACAAAGAGTATTTAACCACAGATGCACACAGATAAACACAGATTATAAAGCATTACTAGTTCTTTACTTATCTGTTTTCAATTGTTATTAATCTGTCAATCTGTGGCTAACAATGCTTTTGGTTTAGAATTCTTTTCCTTCCGAAGCCATTTGCTCCAATAGCGTTGGCACTGCGAAGCGCTCGCCGTATTGATTGTTCAGTTGCTTAGCGCGGGCTACAAATTCCTTCACGCCATAGTCGTTTACATATTGCAATGTACCGCCTTTAAATGGTGCAAAACCCCAACCGAATATCGCACCTATGTTGGCATCGGCTACCGAGCGTAGCACACCCTCCTGCAAGCAGCGCACGGTTTCTATTACCTGTATAAACATCAAGCGCTCTATCATGTCTGCCTCCGGCAAATGGTTACCTTCGGGAAAGTTCGCTTTTAAGCCCTCCCACAGGTGCTTTTTACCGCCTTGCGGATACTCGTAGAAGCCTGCACCCGCTGCCTTGCCTGGGCGCTTCAGTTCGCCCACCATTTTATCTACCACAGGGTATGCGCCGTGGC
>JAFDYM010000550.1 GCA_018267435.1 Bacteroidota bacterium
AAAAATGGCATGTAGTGCGCGTGGTAAGCGGGCAGGAGCGCAAAGTGCGCGAACATACCCAGCTTGAAGTAAGCCGTGCCGGATGGGATAAAATAGTTACCAATATACTAGTGCCTACCGAAAAGGTATATACTATTAAAAATGGTAAGAAGACTATAAAAGAGAAGACCCTGTTTCCTGGTTACATATATATGGAAACCGACGACAGGAAAATGACTGCCGAAATGTGGCAGCATGTAAGGCAAGTTAGCGGTGTATTGGGTTTTCTAGGTACGCTATCTAACGCTGAGGTGATGAAGTTGCTAGGCAAGGCAGATGAAATGCTTGACGCTGGCGAAACAATGGCCGAGCCTTATATCATAAACGAAGATGTGAAGATAGTAGACGGTCCTTTCAACGATTTTATCGGTACCATCGAAGAGATAAACAACGAGAAGAAGAAGCTGAAAGTGATAGTAAAAATATTCGGGCGCAAAACACCTGTAGAAGTAAGCTTTATGCAGGTAGAAAAAATAAGCTAAGAATAATAAAAGTAGGATTCAATTGCCGGTATGCGGCTTACAGTAGCTTCCAATTACTGTATACACCGTGGTGAGACCGACAAACGAAACATAAACATTAACTAATAGAATAAGACTTATATAAAATGGCAAAGGAAATTCAAACGTTCATCAAGCTTCAAGTAAAAGGTGGACAAGCAAACCCGGCACCTCCAATCGGTCCGGCATTGGGTTCTAAAGGTGTTAACATCATGGAATTCTGCAAGCGTTTCAACGCACAAACGCAGGATAGGATGGGCAAAATCCTTCCATGTGTAATAACAGTTTACACCGATAAAAGCTTCGACTTTATCATCAAAACTCCACCGGTTCACGCTTTGTTGATGGAATATACAAAGAAAACTGCTGGTAGCGCCGAGCCTAACCGTAAAAAGATAGGACCTGTAAGCCAAGATATAATAAGGAAGATAGCAGAAGAAAAAATGCCTGACTTGAACTGCTTCACTATCGAATCAGCAATGAGCATGGTAGCAGGTTCTGCTAAAAGCGCAGGTTTTACTGTAGAAGGATACTAATCAATAGCAATAGGCAATAAAAGCAGTAGGCGCATAGCTTACTGCTTTTATGCTGAAAGCAAACAAAGTTTTTATATAACCGAGGCAGGGTTTCATTGGCCCGATATAAACCTCAAAAATTGTAAACAATGAAATTAACTAAGAAAAGAAAAGCCATACAAGGCAAAGTAAACAGCGAAAAGCTGTACACCCTTAGCGAAGCAGCTAAGTTGGTGAAGGACATCAACCTTGCAAAATTCAATGCATCGGTTGATATACACGTACAATTGGGTGTTGACCCTAAGAAAGCTGACCAAGCTGTACGTGGTACTGCTGCACTACCACACGGTACTGGTAAAACAAAACGCGTATTGGTACTTACTACGCCAGACAAGGAAGCAGAAGCTAAAGCAGCTGGTGCCGACCACGTAGGTTTGGATGAGTTTGTAACTAAAATAGAGAAAGAAGGTTGGATGGACTTTGATGTAGTAATAGCTACACCAAACGTAATGGCCAAGCTTGGTAAAATAGCTCGTATACTAGGCCCTCGTAACTTAATGCCAAACCCTAAATCAGGTACTGTAACTCCTGAAGTAGGCAAAGCCGTAGAAGAGGTGAAGAAAGGTAAAATCGCTTTCAAGGTTGATAAATTCGGTATCGTTCACACATCTGTGGGTCGTATCAACTTTACACCTGAGCAATTGCAAGAAAACGCAACTGCGTTATTGCAAACACTTTCAAGGCTTAAGCCAGCTACTGCTAAAGGCGTATACTTTAAAGGTATAAGCGTAGCTAGCACCATGAGCCCTGGTATTAATGTAGACTACAAATCAGTAGCAGGCCTGTAACAAATTAAATCATCCAAGTAAAGCGATATAAAATGGATAAGAATCAAAAGACACAACAGATTGCGGAACTTAAAGAAAAGTTCAGCACTACCCAATATTTTTACCTGTGCAACCCAGAAACACTAACTGTAGAAAAAACTAACAAGTTCCGCAGGCTATGTTTCAACGCAGGTATCGAGTACCGCGTATTGAAAAACACTTTGATCCGCAAGGCTCTTGAAGAAGTTGGTGGCAGCTACGATGGCATCTACCCTCTACTACACGGCCAAACTGGTGTAATGTTTTCAACTGACGGCGCACTTCCTGCAAAAATATTGAAGGAATTCCGTAAAGATGGCGACAAGCCGGTTTTGAAAGGTGCTTACATTGATAGCGACGTATTTGCTGGCGATAACCAACTAGAAGTACTAGCTAAACTTAAGAGCAAGAAAGAACTTATCGGCGAAATCGTTGGTTTGTTGCAATCACCTGCTCGCAATGTTATCAGCGGTCTACAGAATTCTTCTGGCCAAAAAATTGCAGCTCTATTGAAGTCTCTAGAAGAGCGTGGTGCTTAATCAATAGCAAATTAATACTACTACATACAAAAGCCTTCCCACGCCGGGAGGGCTTTTTTTATTGCAAAACATTAACCACTAAGGGCACAAAGGTTTTTCACGAAGAGCGCAAAGGAAAATGAACGGGGTATGGAGATTCTTCATTGCCTACTTATTTCATTGCTTATTGCATACTGCATTTTGGCGCGGTGCTATAGCGGCTAGAGCGTACTGCTTCGCGCCACGCGCGAACATACTGTGGAGCCTATCTTGCACGGAATAATTATCTCATTCTTCTCTATGCTCTCGGCTTTCCTCCATGTTTAATTATTGTATTCATCTGTGGCTAATAAAATCACTTCAATCACATATATTTATGCCGCATGCAAAACGGGTGGCGCCAATACTTTTCATTCAACCAC
>JAFDYM010000551.1 GCA_018267435.1 Bacteroidota bacterium
AAAGATATAAAACCTATACGCTTTGCACTTATGATTTTTAGGGGAATAATTAGCTAATCAGTTCCATTAGGTATTTGCCATAGCCGCTTTTCATCAATGGTTCGGCTAGGCCGCGTAGTTTCTCGGTAGAAATAAAACCCTGCCTCCAAGCTTCCTCCTCTATACAACCCACCTTCAGCCCTTGGCGCTGTTCTATTACCTGCACAAACTGCGATGCCTGCATTAGCGAGTCGAAAGTGCCAGTGTCTAACCAAGCAGTACCTCGGTCAAGTATGCCAACCTGTAGTTTACCTTGCTGTAGATATACTTTGTTTACGTCTGTTATTTCGTATTCGCCGCGCGGACTAGGTTTAAGGTTTTTTGCTATTTCTACCACATGGTTATCGTAGAAGTACAAACCCGGTACTGCAAAATTCGATTTAGGCTTGGTAGGCTTTTCTTCAATTGAGATAGCGGTTCCTTCCTTATCGAATTCTACTACGCCATAGCGCTCAGGGTCGCTTACGTGGTAGGCAAACACTACGCCGCCATCGGGGTTTACCTTGCTTTGCAGCAATTGGTCAAGCCCGCTACCGTAGAATATGTTATCGCCAAGAATAAGGGCGGCAGTATCGTTACCTATAAACCAGTCGCCTAGTACAAATGCCTGCGCAAGGCCGTTAGGCACTTCCTGCACTTGGTACTGAAAGTTGCAGCCAAACTGCTTGCCATCGCCCAATAAGCGCTGAAAGTTTGGCAAATCGGTGGGGGTAGAAATAATCAATATCTCGTTTATACCTGCCTTCATAAGCACCGATAGCGGATAATAAATCATCGGCTTATCGTAAATAGGCATTATTTGTTTGCTTATGGCATAGGTAATTGGGTATAACCTTGTACCCGAACCACCTGCTAGAATTATTCCTTTCATAGGGGCGTATTAATAGCTACAAAGAAAATAAAAGAAATGTATTGCTATAACCCTGAGCCGTATAGTATAAAATAGAAATGCCACTTTCAACATAAGTGGCATTTCTATAAAGTTTGTAATAGGTATATGGCTTACTTAATAGCTGCCAGTTTCTCTTCTACAGCCTTTATCACTAGTTTTTGTTTTTCTATGCTGTCGTTTTTCAAGCGCTGGTTCTGTTTGCTTTTTTCTATGTTACGACCTTCTTCGCGAATGTCTGCTTCCCACTTGTCTATTTCTTTGCTTAGTTTTTCGTGGTTTTTTTCAAGTTGCTTCAATTCTTTCTCATAGCCCTTTTGTACTTTGGCTGCATCTTTAGCAGCATCTTCCGATATTGCTTTTTGCTGTTCAACCACTTTCTTTTGTGCGCCTATTTGGTCGGCTTTGTTTTTCTGGTCGTTTAGGCTGGCTGTTATAGCGTTTTTCTGCCTATCAATCGAACGCTCGTTTTCTTTTATTTTTTGGTTCGATTTTTCCTCTTCTTTTATAAACTCCTTCAAGTTATCTTCCAGTGCCTTTAGTCCATCTTGCTGTTGCTTTAGTTCCCTACTTACGGCATCTTTATATTCCTGTACGGCAAAGTCGTGCAAGTATTTTTGTGCAGCTAGGTCGCGGTCGGTGGTTACAGCTTTTGATATGTAAACCGAATCGGGCCCAACTAGCCAAGCTGTAAGCCTTACGCCATCGGTAGTTTCTACCAATGTACTGTATATATCAAAGGTGCTACCCGATACGTTTTTGTTTACAGCACCTAGCATACTGGTTTCACCATTGGCTTCTACAGGCTTGTTTTTCGAACCGCTTTTAATATACTTCTGCCAGTCTTTGCTTACATCTTTCAGGTAAGCTTGCGGTATGGTAAATTGATACGATGCAAAAGTGCCTTTGCTAAACGCTCGTTCACCATCGGCTATTTCAATGTTTTGTACGGGTTTTATTGTTGCAGCAACAGTTTCGGTTGCTTGCCTATTTTGCGCATTTAAAAGTGCTGGTAGCGCAAGGCTTAATAGTAAAACAAGTTTTTTCATAATTTAATAGGGTTATGTCTGTTATGTGTTGTTTTTGTATAGTATATATCAAGTATCATGCCTTACTAAAAATCCACCTTGCTATTTCCTTCATTTTTACTTTTTTACCATACATCAAAATGCCGGTACGGTAAATACGAGCTGCTATAAAAGTGGTAAACACAAAGCCGCCCAATAACAATAGCAACGATAGCGCTATTTGCCACCAAGGCGGACCGAATGGCAGTAGCGCGCTCATTACCACTGGCGATGTAAACGGAATTAATGAACCCCACATACCCAATGCACTGTCAGGGTTATTGATAACATTGATAGCTATGAATATAGAAATGATGATAGGTACCGTTACTGGTATCATCAGCGACTGTTGGTCGCCATCTTCGCCAATGGCTGCACCTATAGCCGCAAACAATGAACCATAGATAAGAAAACCGCCTAAAAAGTAGAAAGGGAAGAATACCAGTATTTGTATAAGTGGTAAGCTACGGAAGGTTTGCGCCAATGCTTGTACGGAATCTTGGTCTATGGCTTCAACCGGTGGTTGGGTGGGCATGGTTTGCATAGATGACATAGGTATGCCAAGTAAAGGGCCGACTATAAAAACGGTACCAATCATAAGTATGCCCCAAAGTATGAACTGGGTTACACCCACTGCACCTACTCCTATTATTTTACCCATTAGTAACTGGAACGGTTTAACTGAAGAAGCCAGTACTTCTACTATACGGTTTGTCTTTTCTTCCATTACGCCCTTCATAATCATAGTACCGTAAAAGAAGATAGAGATATAAATAGCAAAGCCCATCATCATGCCTACGCCACCTGCTATAGCAGTATAGCTTTGGTTCTCGTGTTCATTATCTAACGATTCAAAGTTTAATGATAGTTTTTCCTGCATTTCATCGCGTTGCTGTTGGCTTATATTCAAGGCTTTTAAGCGCACTTCCTGGTAGGCACTGTTTATGCTTTGGCTAATAAACTGCTGCTTGGCTATGCCGGGTCTTTTGGTATAGCGTACTGCTATGTTAGTCCTTCTGGGGTTATCTATGTCAAAGTCTTTCGGTATAAAAACTATAGCCTCGTACTTCGGTTTTTCGGTGCCTTGTATCTCTTTCGATACTTTGTTATAGTCTTCGGTAATAGTATGGAAATATACGCTACCGTCTTCGGCATCTGCAATGGGTACATCTTTAAATAGACTTGTTTCATCTATTATGGCTACATCCATTTTGCCTTGCGAGTAGGTGCTTATCAATACCGATGATGACATTAGCAACAAAAAGCCCAAAGGTGCCAATAGCGTAGTTATTAGGAAGCTTTTCCGCTTTACGCGCGTTATGTATTCGCGCTGTACTATTATCCAAATCTTTCCCATGCTTAGTTCGCTTCTACCTGCCTAATAAATATTTCGTTAATGGTAGGTAGCACCTCGTTGAAAGAGGTTACTTCTACCTTGTTTTCTACAAACAGCCTTAGCAGCTCGTTGCCTTTGTGTTCGGCCCCAAACTGTACGGTTAGTTCGCCTTCCGCTTTGTTTACTACTTGTAGGTTGCTTACTATGCTTTCGTTCAGCTGGCCTGTGTACGATATGCGGAATTTGTTTTCCTTAAAGCGTTGTTTCAAATCACCTACGCTACCCTCAAGTATTTTGCTGCCTTTGTTTATCAGCACTATATCGCTACATATCTCCTCTACCTGCTCCATACGGTGGGTTGAAAAAATAATGGTTTTGCCCTGTAGGCTCAGTTGCCTTATTTCTTCTTCAATCAGTTTAGAATTGATAGGATCTAAGCCGCTGAAAGGTTCATCTAATATTAATAGGTCCGGGTTATGAATAACAGTGCCAATAAATTGTATTTTCTGGCTCATACCCTTGCTTAGCTCATCTATGCTTTTGTTGTACCAGCTGGTTATGTTGAATTTCTCCAGCCAGCCATTTACTGCTTGCTTGGCTTGGCTATTGCTTAGGCCTTTAAGACGCGCTAGGTATATAAGCTGCTCGCCTACCTTCATTTTTTTGTACAAGCCGCGCTCTTCGGGCATATAGCCTGTTTGCTCGGTATGGCGCTCGGCCAAGGGCTCGCCATTAAACAGTATATTGCCGCTATCTGGGTACAGTATGCGGGTTATCATACGTATAAGCGTGGTTTTGCCGGCACCATTGGGGCCTAGCATGCCAAATATCTTGCCTTTGGGTATATCGAAGCTGATATCGTTTGAGGCTTGGTAGTTGCCGTAACGCTTTTGAATATGTTGTAAGGATAGTAATGCCACGGGGCAAAGGTAAACATTTGATTAAGTATGCCTTGCAGATCTTATTCAATCTATTTTAAGCATCCTTTAAAAAAATGACAATATTTTTTGGGAGTATCGGTACATTATGGTTAATTTTATAATGAACCCTAAGCCAAAGCTAATTGGCTTCACCAACTAAACGTGCGTGTATGAAAACATCATTACTCAAGTCTTTAATTTCGGCAATATTGCCATTATCGGCCAGCACCTTGTTTGCCGCTTCGGTAAACGAAGTACTAGTTACCACTATGGAGTCGGGTGGACAGAATGGGGTAGGGGTTATTTACTCTATCAATCCCGACGGTAGCCAAGGCTCAATTGCTATTACCTTTAATGGTGCTAATGGTGCTAACCCTTCGGGCAATTTGATAAATGCACCCGATAATAGAGTGTATGGCACTACTTTGGCTGGCGGTACTACCGATAACGGTGTTTTGTTTAGCCTTAA
>JAFDYM010000552.1 GCA_018267435.1 Bacteroidota bacterium
GGCGGCGGTGCAGGTGCGGCCAACACGGGTAGCGGTGGCGGTGGTGCCAGCGGTACAGGTGCAGCGGGTGTGGTTATTATAAGGTATCCTACCTCTACTGTGTTTACTACAGCTTCTACTTTAGTAGCAGCAGCTAATGGTTATGTAGGTGTGGGCACCAATAACCCTCAAGTGCCTTTACATGTGGCGGGCAGCAGTGCTACCAATGCGGCTACCTCTTCTATACGATATATTAACTATGGTGGTGGCTCATCGGTAAACCAAAATACAGCATGGAGCGGACCTGTAACTATATATTCTGAAGGCGACATTATGAGCAGGGGCTCGGTAATAAGCACTAGCGTAAATGCCTTTAGCGATAGGCGTATAAAAGACGTAATAGGCCTAAGCGATAACAAAAAGGACCTTGACCTAGTTAACCGCATACAGGTAACCAAATACAAGTACATTGATAGCATAGGTGTAGGCAACAAGGTACACACCAAGGTAATAGCGCAGCAGGTAGAAGAGGTTTACCCTGAGGCAGTAACCTATACTACTAACTATATACCTAATGTATATACCCTAGCACAAAGCTTAAAAGCTGAGAATGGTAAAATAACTATAACGCTTAACAAAGCGCACGACCTAAATGTACCCGATAAAGTGAAGATGATTGACGAAAAGGGGGTAGAAATAATAGCAAACGTGTTGCAAGTAAATAGCAGCAACAGCTTTACTGTAGCCAGCACCGAAACACCCGTGAAGTTGTTTGTGTACGGTAAGCAGGTTACGGATTTCCGCGCGGTAGACTATGAAGCACTAAGTATGCTAGGCATAAGCGCCATACAGGAACTTACGCAGCGTATAACAGCTTTGGAAAAAGAAAATGCAGCACTTAAAGCCAATAGCAAAACTCAGAACGATGCTAAATACAATGAGCTAAAAGCGCAGGTAGATGAACTGATGAACCTGATGCAGAAGAACGGTATAAAGAAGGTAAAAGAAGAACAGGCTATGCCAGCATCTTCCGAAACAGCTAGGTAGCATCCACACTATAAAAATTAAAAAAGCCGCAAGCATTACACTTGCGGCTTTCTTTATTCCGTTGCCGTACATTGCTGTAGGGCATTAGGCCATCGGTACTACGAGTCGAACTTGTAGCCGATGCCTTTTATAGTTTTAAAATAGTCGTCGCCTATTTTTTCGCGCAGTTTGCGTATGTGTACATCTATGGTGCGGTCGCCTACTATGGTATCGTTGCCCCATACTTTGCTTAGTATCTCTTCGCGTTTGAACACACGACCCGGCTTGCTTACCAGCAGGCTCATCAGTTCAAACTCTTTACGCGGCAGTTGTATTTCGTTTCCACCTTTTACCACCATGTAGCGCTCGCGGTCTATTTCTATATCGCCCACTTTCATCTTCGGCGAAGCCTCGTTGGTTTCCAACCTGCGCAGCAAGGCACGTATGCGGCTTACAAATACACGCGGTTTAATAGGCTTGCTTATATAATCATCGGCACCTACTTCAAAACCTGCTATTTGGCTATAGTCCTCATCGCGCGCTGTTAAGAAGGCGATAACCGTGTTCTTGAACTCGGGCATGCTACGTAGCTCGCGGCAGGTTTCTATACCGTCAAGCTTAGGCATCATTAGGTCCAATATTATTACATGTGGGTTAACTTTGCGGGCTACTTGTATGCCTTCTATACCATCGTTGGCAGTATATACCCAAAAGCCTTCTTTCTCAAGGTTATATTTCATGAAGTCAAGCACATCGCTTTCATCATCTACTAACAATACTTTAACATCATTTACTTCCATCACCTTTTATTTTACCTGCAAAACTATGGGCGCAATGTTAAGCTAAAGTTAACCCATATTTAATATTGTTACCTATAGGTAAAGTGGTAATTGCTTTTGCCATGTTAACATTAGCCGTGGCAACAGATATTCCTGTAGAGTAACATATAGAACACGGATGATGCAGATAACACGGATAAATACAATTATTAAACATGGAGGAAACCCGAGAACATAGAGAATACAAGAAATACAAAGATGTTAAGATTAAGCCTTATTAAAACACGCGCTGTATCTAACTTCTAACATAACATCATCAATCATCCGTTTCAATCTGTGTTATCTGCATCATCCGTGTTCTACTATATCTTCCCCTATAACTCCCTCACTGTTAGCCACAAATTTCAATAATGTTAAGGGCGTGCTTTCAACTTTACGCGCAATTTTCGCAGCCTAACCTTTAGTTAACATTGGGGCAAACATTTGGTTGAATTGCAATTGCACTTTTGCGGCGCATTAAAAAAACTATGGGTCATGAAAGGGAAAAAGATTGCCTCATTACTACTATCATTTATAGCCATAAGTGCCTTTGCCCAAACGGGTGTAATATCGGGCAAGGTGGTAGATAGCAAAAGTGGTGAAACACTAATGGGTGCTACCGTAGCGGTAGATGATAACAGCGCACTAGCTGTAGCTACCGACCTTGACGGTAACTTTACTATAAGTAAAATACCAGTGGGTAAGCACAAGGTAAAAATACGCTATGTAGGCTACCAGGAAAAGGAGCAGGCCGATGTAGATGTAAAGCCTAACGACGTAACCAACCTATACGTGGCGCTAATGGAAGATGCGGTAATGATGCAGGAAGCAGTAATAACCGCAACTGTAACCAAGCGCGATAACGAAAGCGCCATATTTGTAATGCAGCGCAACAGCACGGTAATACAAAGCGGTATAAGCAACGAAGAAATGAAGCGCTCGCCTGATAAAAGCAGCGGTGAAGTAATACGCCGTGTAAGCGGTGCTACTATACAAGATGGTAAGTTTGCCGTTATACGTGGTCTTGCTGACCGTTACAACATGGCTATGCTGGGCAATACTGTATTGCCAAGTACCGAGCCTGACCGCAAGGCTTTCGCCTTCGACGTGTTTCCATCGAACATACTGGACAATATCATCATTATGAAAACGGGCCAGCCTAACTTGCCAAGCGAGTGGGCGGGTGGTATTATACAGTTGAACACACGCGATATACCCGAGAAGAGTTTCTTCAATGTAACTTATGGCATAGGCTTTACCGAGAACACCACCTTCAAGCCTTTCAATACTTACGATGGTAGCAAAACCGACTGGTTGGGCTTTGATAACAAAACCCGTAAACTACCAAGCGACTTTCCTGGTATAGTTGATTTGAACGACGTGAAACTTACATACGGCCCAGCCAAAGACAGTACCCTTACCAGCCTAGGCAAGCGCATACAAACCAGCAGCTGGAAAGTGCGCCAACAAAAACTGGCACGCCCTAACCAAAGCCTGCAAATGAGTGGCGGCTTTGCCGTACGCAAAAAGGATGTACAGATAGGTGGCGTATTTGCCATGTCGTATTCTAATAGCTTGCGCTATACCCAAGGCGAACGTACCCGCTACGATGCCGCTGATAAGGCTTTGTACTACGACTATAACGATGACTTTTACAACAACTCGGTTACGGCTGCATTGCTAGCTAACATAGGTGTGGTAATAAAGAACAACCACAAAATAAGTTTCAAGAACCTTTATACTGTAAATAGCGATAAAACAACTTACCTGCGCGATGGCGTAAGCTACTTTAGTGCTACGGAGCAGAACCGTACCAGCTTAGAGTTTGTAAGCTCGCGCGTACTTAGCAGCAACCTAGGCGGCGAACACGTATTTGGCAAGCAAGAGATAAAGTGGAAATGGAGCGGCGGCTTAACTTGGATAAACCGCGACCAACCACAAACTATGCGCTACTCATACGAAAAACCGTATAACAGCAGCACAGGTTTTGGTGCAAACGAAAATACTTCCCCTTTTATATACCAAGCACAAAACGGTGGTAGCGACCCTAAGCTAAGCGCCATGTTCTACAGCCAATTGCAGGAGAAAGTTTACAATGCTTCTACCGACCTAGGTATACCTTTCAAAATAGGCGATAAAAAGCAGGTAGTTACTGTGGGTTACTGGTTTCAACAGCGCCAGCGTAGTTTCGAGGCACGTAACCTGTTCTTCGACTACCGCGGCAGCAGCAGCGATAGCCTATTGCGCGATAGGGATGTAGACAACATTATTAACCAAGCTAACTTTGATAACGGTAAACTGATACTGAACCAGGTGGCTTTCCCTACCGATGTGTATACTGCCAAAAGCACTACACATGCAGCTTATGTAATGATGGAGAACACTATTACCGACCGCTTTAAGGCAGTTTGGGGTTTTAGGTTCGAAGCATTCGAACAGAGCTTGACCTCGCCTACCAAAATAGGCTTCGAGGTGATAGATAACCCCGATGGACCGCCTACTATTAAAACAAGTATGGAAGACAGCACCTACTTTAAAAAGTACTACTCAGGTGCTTACTACCAAAACAGTCCTAGCACGGTTAAATCGCGCTTTCCGCTATTGCCATCGGTTAACTTGATATACAAGTTGAACGAGCGCATGAACTTGCGTGCATCATACTCGCAGAGCATGAGCCGTCCTGAGTTCCGCGAGGTATCGCAGTTCTTGTACTACGACTTTGTGCGCGATGCCAACTTGATAGGCAACCTAAACTTGAACCAGACCTTTATACATAACGCCGACTTGCGTTATGAATTCTTCCTAGGCAAAGGCCAGGCCATCAACGCTAGCGTGTTCTACAAAAACTTTACAAATACTATTGAGCTAACAGCAATGGCTGCGGGTGGTGTGCAGCAGTTTGTTTACAGCAATGCGCAAAGCGCCAACCTAGTAGGTGTAGAACTAGAAGTGCGCAAAAACTTCGACTTTATAAGCAAGAAACTTGAGGACCTAACCTTTGTAGCCAACATGGCATACATATACAGCCGCGTAAACTTGAACAACGTAAAAAACAACGCAGGCGAAGAGAAGAAGCGTGCTATGCAAGGGCAATCGCCTTATATAGTTAACCTGGGTCTATCGTATCTGCACCCTAAAGTAGGTACTGGTGTTACGCTACTTTACAACCAAGTAGGCCAACGTTTGTATGCGGTAGGCGAGGTGGGTAACCCAAGCTGGTATGAGAATTGGAGGCCGCTATTGGACCTACAGATAAGCCAAAAGTTTTGGAAGGATAAAGGTATGATACGCTTTACCATTAGCGACTTGATAGCCAAGAAAACTATTTTCTACCAAAACGATAAACCAGATAGCCAACGCCAATACCAAGCAGGCAAAGATGCAGTGGTACAAAGTATAAACAACTACCGCACTTACACCTTGCAGTTGTCGTTTAACTTCTAAACTTTCCCCCTTTTGACATTACCAGTTTTGAAGCCGCCTTTACGGGCGGCTTTTTCATTTGGGTATACCTATACTCTTAAAAAGGATAAGCCTACCCTTACTTATTTCTTAGCGCAGCTTTGTATAAGTTTTTCATCTTTGATTTCAGAACATAAAAAACGACAAACCATGAAAGACGGCGTATACTACAGCGACTACCTACAAATAGATAAGATACTTAGCGCACAGCAACTGGAAAGCGACAAGCTGGGTCAACACGCGCACGACGAGATGCTATTCATCGTTATACACCAAACCTACGAACTGTGGTTTAAGCAGGTGCTGTTCGAAGTTAGCTCAGTAATAGATATAATGAGCCAACCGAATATTCAGGATAACTCGCCCGACTTATTTGTGGTAAACCACAGGCTAGATAGGGTAGTAAAAATATTGCAGGTATTGGTAGACCAAGTAACTATAATGGAAACCATGACGCCGTTGGATTTCTTGGACTTCCGGAATATGCTGCGCCCTGCATCGGGTTTTCAAAGCATACAGTTTAAGCAGTTGGAAGCATTCCTTGGCCTACGCATGGAAAACCGCCACGGTAAGGAATACTACGTAAGCCAACTAAGGCCTGAAGACAAAAAGCGTATAGAAGAAGTAGAGAAAACACAGCCCTTGCTTAGCTTGATAAACAACTGGCTGGAACGTATGCCGTTTTTCGATACGCCTGAATACTGGCAGGGCTGGGAGCAAACCGGCGAGCTACACCCTTTTTGGCAAAAGTATGCCGACACTTATGCAGGCAGCTTGACCGAGGGCGAAAAATTCAACCTAGATTATTTTAAAGAGCAACTGCTGGGTGTTGAGAAAAAACCTGAGTGGAGCCTAAGCCCCAAAGCGCGCAGGGCTGCACTATTTATAATGCTTTACCGCGATTATCCGCTACTGCAAATGCCATATAATTTAATGAACGTGTTGCTTGAAATAGATAACACATTATCGGCCTGGCGCTACCGCCACATGAACATGGTGCACCGCATGATAGGCACACGCACCGGCACGGGTGGCAGCACGGGTAAAGACTACCTGCGCGGCGCGCTAAACAGCCACTACATATTTGCCGAGTTTGCTGGCCTAACCAGCTTTTTGATAGAGCGCAACAAGTTGCCAAAACTTAGCCCTGCGCTGCGCACTCGTTTAGGTTTCGATATTTAGTAGTAGTGGATAATTTGGTTTGAAAAGGTTTTTTGGAATTAAAAAAATCTTAACTTAGAGTTCATAGAAGTCTTAAACTCACTTATTTCTAAACCAAAATTCCGAAAAATGAAACAGTATTTACGAATTGCTGCTTTCTGTACCATGCTACTAGCTACGGCTATGGTAACAAAAGCACAAACACGCTACCTTGACGAAGTGTTTACTGATGTAACTATTGACACGACAATCCAATACGGCGAAAACTATGAATTCTTTACAGGCTTTCAGCAACTGAAACCCCTATTAATGGACGTATATTATCCTACAGGCGACACAGCAACTAACCGCCCAGTAGTATTGCTTTCTCACAACGGCTCTTTCTTGCCAGAGGCGCTTACAGCACAGGCTTTGGGTTTCTGCTTTAAAGGCCGCCGCGACTCATCGATGGTAGAGCTTTGTAAGCGTTTTGCCCGCCGTGGTTATGTGGCCATATCGTTCGACTACCGCTTGGGTTGGAACGCAACTTCGAGCGACCCTGAAGTGCGCGCTAAAACCATTATACAAGCGGTATACCGCGCTATGCAAGATAGCAAAGGTCTAATACGCTACCTACGTAGCACGCACAGCAGCGGCAACCAATGGGGTATAGACCCTAGCAAGATAGTGCTAGGTGGTAGCAACTCAGGTGCTTATGCAGCCCTAGCTGCAAACTCGCTTAACGATACTACAGAACTTAATCAAAGCAAGTTTGTAGGTACAGGCGGTAGGTTTATACAGCAAGATACTATTGGCGATTTTGAAGGTTTCGGCGGGTTGCAGAACCACGATAACTACTCTGGTTTCTCTTCAGCTTATAACGTAACACTAGCACTAGGTGGTGCAGTAGGCGATACTAGCTGGATACAAGCAGGCGAAGGCCCGGTTATCGCTTTCCACGGTAGCAACGAAACCCTTACCCCATACAATACAGGTATAGTTGTAACTTCTACTGGCCAACCAGTAATAGAGGTAAGCGGTGCTGGCGACTTTATGCCAGTATACAACCGCCTAGGTTGCAACAGCTCGTTTTCTCCAAACAACTTTGCGCAAGGCCCAGCTAACCGTCAAAATGGTGTATTCACTCAATCATACGAAGGTCTATATCCATTCCATGGCCAAAGCTTTGAGCCTTGGAACTGGTATTCTTGCAACTTGAGCATCAACTCTTTTGCTACTAAAGCAAAAGCCAACCTTTATATAGATACTATAATGGGCTATACAGCTCCGCGCTTGTACAAGCA
>JAFDYM010000553.1 GCA_018267435.1 Bacteroidota bacterium
AAAAGCATAATAACTAAATGCGAATGGAAGTAACAGCAAGCTTAAAGATGATATAGGTATTAGATCTCTCTTGCTCATCGTACATTCATTTAGCTTCCACATCCTCCGCAGCCTCCACCGCATCCACTTCCGCAACCGCTACTGCATCCACTTCCGCAGCCACCATTACTGCAACCGCTTCCGCAACCTCCTCCTTCTCTCCCGCTACTTGGGTACCTGCACCCCTCAAAAATCATTAACCCTATTACTAAAAAGAACAACAGTATGGGGTTGATAAACAATGCAGCAATAGCTGTTATGCCCACCCCTATTACTTTCCAAGGCTTCGAGAATATACTTTCGTATAAAGGCTCCAACTCTTGCGTGGCAGGCCATATATCATTTGGGGGCTGTTCACCAATCCATTGCTCATAGTCCTTTAGTGTTTGCCTATACCATTCATTGTGCTTGCGCAGTTCATCATCGCCACCGCGCGATGGATTGTGATGTATGTTCGTATCTAAAGTATTTTGGCAGAAATCGTACCAGTAGTTCTTGGTGTATGTTAGGTGCAGGTGCCACACCTTGTCTACTATCGGCGAAGGAGATGCGCCGTATGGTGTTTTGATGCAGATGTAAATGAACTTTTTGTATTCCATTATCGCCTTATCTGCAAAGGCAGCATTCCATCTGTTTTCGCGCATCAGTTTATGTGTAAATGGGTGTTGCGCATCCCCGTCATCTATTTTAAAGGCTTCTATACGTTGCCATAAAGCATCTTGCTTGTAATTCATTCATGTTTGTTTCGTTCATAATTTGTTTCTCTTTGTTTGGGCTAAGCATGGCGTTTTTTTTTGTTGCCACAAAGTTGAGAAGGATTATCGAAACAAACGTTAAGCCAATATTAATTATTGAAACAAATAGAAACATTTACAGAGGTAAACAGAAACTACATACTACACACCAAAGTTAAGCTCTACCAAACGAGTAGGATTTATATTTATCCTCCCCACCTTCATCTTCACGCCCGTAAATGGGTCATTAGCTACTAGGTATGGGCCGTCAAGGTCGGCATAGTCGGCTAGGGGCGTAAGGTGCGCTGCTGCGGTGCAGCCCACCGATGATTCGCTCATGCAACCTATCAGTATTTGCATATCCAGTTCGCGGGCTTTCTTTATCATCTGCATGGCTTCGGTTATGCCGCCACACTTCATCAGCTTAATGTTGATGCCGTCGAAGCTGTTGCGCAGGCGCTCTATATCGCTTAGGCGTTGGCAGCTTTCATCGGCGTATACAGGCAGGCTAGTTACGCCTTTCAAAAAGCGCATATCATCTATGGCATCTTTGTGCAGCGGCTGCTCTACCAATACACAGTTGTACTTTGCTAGAAAGTCGTTCGTAAACTCCAACAGCCTACCCGCCTCGCGCCATGCCTGATTCATATCTACAGCAAATGGCTTATCGGTGCAGGCTGCATAGTGTTCTATCTTATCTTCATCTAGGTAGCCGTTCAGTTTTATCTTGAACAGTTCAAAACCTTCGCCAATGGCATAGTCCACTTTCTCTTTTGTTTGCTCGGCTGTGCCTACCCCTATGGTGTAGGTGCCATACGGGTATTGCTTGGCTTCTATACCCAGTAGTTCTCCTATTGTTTTACCCGCCATCTGCGCGCGCATATCCCACAGGGCAATATCAAGTGCCGCCTTGGCGCTTAGGTTGTCATTAACCTTCTCTAATGCCATTGCCCAATTTTCAATGGGCTGACCTAACAATGGCTTTGTAAAGGCTGTTAGAAAGCCGATAACCGAAGATTGTGTTTCGGGTAGATAAGGCGGCAAGGTAGCCTCGCCCCAAGCGATAAGGCCTTCATGCTCCAGCTTTACATATACCACATCGGTATGCGTACGGGTGCCATGCGCTATCTTGAAGGGATACTTGAATTGGAGTTGATATGGAATGAGGGTGAGTTTCAAAATACAAATACAGTTTCACGCAAAGGTCGCAAAGTTTTTCCGCAGAGAACACAAAGTTAAATACAAGAATATGTTTATTGTAACCACAGATTACATGATTAATACAAAGCGATTTTCATTGTACTTAATCTGTGAATCTGTGGCTAGATATTTTTTCTTCTGCATAAATTGCCTACAGGAAAAACGCACCTGGTGCAAAGCAGTACGGAAGATGCGCAACAGTACCGCGCAAAAAAAAGAAGCCCCCGCTAATGCAGAGGCTTCAATTTATCTCAATCTTCTAATTGTCTTAATCGACTATGCCAAGGCGTTCTTTACTTCGGCAGCAGCTTCTTTAAGCTGTATAGCGCCGCGTACTTTAAGGCCGCTCTCGTCTATTATCTTCTTGCCTTCTTCGGCGTTAGTACCTTGCAAACGTACAATGATAGGCACCGGTATATCGCCGATAGATTTGTATGCATCAACTATACCTTGGGCAACACGGTCGCAACGAACGATACCACCGAATATATTTACCAATATAGCCTTTACGTTAGGGTCTTTCAATATGATACGGAAAGCCTTTTCAACGCGCTCAGCGTTAGCAGTACCACCCACGTCAAGGAAGTTAGCAGGGTCGCCACCGCTAAGTTTGATGATATCCATGGTAGCCATAGCCAAACCAGCACCGTTCACCATACAGCCCACGTTGCCATCTAGCTTCACGTAGTTCAGTTCAGCCTTTTCAGCTTCTATTTCTGTAGGGTCTTGCTCGTTTTCATCCTTCAAGGCCTCAAGGTCTTTGTGGCGGTAAAGGGCGTTGTCGTCAAGGCTTATTTTGCCGTCAACAGCTATTATTTTGTTGTCAGATGTTTTCAAACATGGGTTTATTTCCACCATGGCAGCATCGGTGCTGATGTAGGTGTTGTAAACTGCTTTTGCAAACTTGGTCATTTCCTTAAACGCATTGCCGCTCAAACCTAGGTTGAAGGCAATTTTGCGTGTTTGGAAATCTTGTAGGCCTACGCTTGGGTCTACCCACTCCTTGTGTACCAACTCAGGTGTGTGCTCGGCTACTTCTTCTATATCCATACCACCTTCGGTAGAATAGATGATAACGTTTTTGCCAGTACCACGGTCAAGTAGAACTGAGAAGTAAAACTCCTTCACTTCGCTCTCGCCAGGGTAGTACACATCCTGTGCTACCAATATCTTGTTCACTTTACGGCCAGCAGGACCTGTTTGCTTAGTTACAAGCACACCGCCCAATAGGTTTGTAGCTATTTCGGTTACCTTATCGTGGTTCTTAGCTAGGGCAACACCGTTCTGGTCTTTGCCTTCTATTTTACCCTTACCACGGCCACCGGCGTGTATTTGGCTCTTCACCACTACCCAGTCGCTGTTGTAAAGTTCTTTCAATTTTTGTGCTGCTTCCAACGCCTGTGCAGGTGTTTCGGCTACAATGCCTTCTTGAATGGCGGCTCCGTTCTTTTTCAAAAGTTCCTTTGCCTGGTATTCGTGCAGATTCATGTTTATCGGTTATTAAAGTGAGTACTCTATTAATTGCGTTAACGAAAATAGTATTTGAAACTAAATGCGCAAGTTTAAAAAGTGGTAAAACTGTTCCAAATCTTTTACCAGCTGAATGATAAGCCTAAGCTAGGCAATATCGGCAACTGATTAATGCGGTTGTAGCTTAACCTATCTATATAAAATATGTTCTGGCGGTTGTACACGTTGCTT
>JAFDYM010000055.1 GCA_018267435.1 Bacteroidota bacterium
ATTGAAGCCCCAAAGCCACCAAATATGACCTAAAAATGACCCCAAAAACTGGGCTATCGAAAAATATTTCCGTTAAATTTTTGGCCTGAATAATCGGCCGAAACCCTCGTAAAATCAGCGTTTTGTCATTTTTACGTCATATTGAAACGCATATCTTGCCGCGCCTATTAACATCATTTATCTTCGTTTCGGGAAAAAAACTATTTTTGACCGCTTTTGTAAATTCTACATTAATCGCGTATGAAGAAAATACTTACTCTGCTGAGTTTGTTAGCTATTGTTTTCATTGCCCGTGCCCAAAACGGTGAGATATCGGGTAAGGTAATAGACGAAAACGGTGAGGGCGTTATTTCAGGTAACGTTCAGATAGTGGACGAAAAAGGTGTGCCAACAGGCCGCGGTGCTGTTACCGACTTTGACGGTAACTATTCCATTAAACCACTAAGCCCTGGTAAATACAACGTACAAATTTCATACCTAGGTTATGGTACCCAGGTACAGAAAGGCGTAATAGTAAGTGCCGATAAGCCTACTTGGATAAACGTAAACCTTAAGCCTTCGGAAGCGCTATTGGGCGTTGTGGAGATTGTGGAGTACAAAAATCCTCTAATAGACCCAGGTAAAACTAGTAGCCAGAACACGGTAACTGCCGATGAGATTGCTACTATGCCTACCCGTTCGGTGCAGGATATAGCAGCTACTACTGCAGGTGCGTTCCAGAACGACCAAGGTGGTGGTATAAGTATAAAGGGTGGCCGTGAAGAAGGTACCGAATACTATATAGATGGTGTAAAGGTAACCGGCGTACCTACGCTACCGGCTTCAGCTATCGAGCAGCTACAAGTTATTACGGGTGGTGTGCCAGCTAAGTATGGTGACCTTACCGGTGGTATAGTAAACATTACTTCTAAAGGCCCATCGGGCGAATTTCATGGTGGTGTAGAAGCTATGACCTCTCAAGGTTTGGATGCTTACGGTTACAACCTGGTTAACGCTAACCTTACTGGTCCTATAGTTAAGTTGAAGAAGACTAACAAAACTATTATGGGTTTCTTCGCAGCGTTCGAGTATCTACGTCAGCAAGACCCTAATCCATCGGCTGTAGGTGTATGGCAAGTGCGTCCAGATGTATTGGACTCTCTTCGCCGCTACCCACTAATGAAGCGCGAAACTGAAACAGGTTTCAATCTACGTGCAGAAACTATCGATTATAAAGATATGTACAGGGTAAAGGCTAAGCCAAACGTGGCTGAGAACAACTACCGCGGTACAGGTCGTATTGATATAAGGCCAGTTGATAACATCACCCTTGCTGTGGGTGGTTCGGTTACTTACCGCCAGTACAATGACTGGGTTGATAAGTATACTTTATTCAATGCTGAAAACAACCCTCGTTACACTAACTTGAACTGGCGTGTATTTGGTCGTTTTACGCACAATATACAAAGCAAGCAAGGCGATGACGAAAAGAAAAAAGCTTCTGCTTTTCAGAATGCTTACTACTCAATACAGTTTGACTATGAAAAATACGTAGTGAAGTTTGAAGATGAAACCCACGGTTTCAATCCGTTCAATTATGGCTACATAGGTAAATTCAATACATTGAAGTCGCCAGTATTTGCATACGATACTTTTGCTTATAACGGTTTGCAATACCAAGGTTGGAAGCAGGTAGGTTTCCAAGATACTGCTACTACCTTTACCCCTGGTACACTTAACGAGTACGGTACTACTGTAACTACACAGTACTACGATCTACTAGGTGCACAGGAAAATGCTGACGGCAGTTTACAAGTATATGGCGATAACAACGCAGCCTATACTTCAACGCTTGACCTTATCCAGTCTCAACAGGCTTTGATAAACGGTCAACGTTCAAACATGTCATATTCTATATGGTATAACACAGGCCGCCAATACAATGGCTACGGCTACGATAACGATAACGAACAATACCGTGTAAGGTTGGAAGGTGCTTTCGATATATTGAAGCCAGGTGCCCCTAGCCGTAACAAGCACTCTTTCGAGTTTGGTGTTGAATTTGAACAGCGTGTTGAGCGCCGTTACCAAGTATCGCCACTAGGTTTGTGGCAGCGTGCTAGGCAGTTGGCTAACTCTCACATCAATACACTTGATAGGGATAACCCAATCTTCCGCATCAACGGTCAGGACTACGCAATAGATGACCCTAACAGGCCAGCGTTCTACCTTACCGATACTATATTGTTCAACCGCTTCTATAACGATACTGCACAAACTTACTTCGATAAGTCGCTTAGGCAGAGCTTAGGTTTAGCTATAAACAATACTGACTTTATAGATATAGATGCGCTTGACCCAAGCCAATTGAACTTGAACTTGTTCTCGCCTACCGAACTATTGGGCGATGGTGCGGCACTAGTATTATACCGTGGTTACGACCCTTACGGCAACAAGCTTACTAAGCAGCCTTCATACTACGATTTCTTTACCAAGAAACGTGCTGATGGCGAACCTGAGCGTGCTATACCTGCTTACAGGCCTATATACACTGCGGCTTACATATCTGATAGGTTCTACTTTAAGGATCTTACTTTCAATGTAGGTGTTCGTTTGGACCGCTTTGATGCTAACCAACCTGTACTACAAGATGAGTACTCGCTATATGCTATACGTACTGTAGACGAAGTGTCATCGATAAACGGCAACGCCGTAGCGCACCCTGGTAACATAGGTGGCGACTATAAAGTGTACGTAGATGATGTGAAGAACCCTAGCTCAATTACTGGTTACCGTTTAGGCAACAGGTGGTTCGATAGGTTCGGTACCGAGCTGTCGAGCGGTCGTAGCGTAGCTGGTAGCACTGGTAGTGTTCAGCCTTACTTGAAAGATGCAACTGCGGATATAAAAGATCCAGACAAGTTCGATCCTACAACTACGTTCCAAGACTATAAGCCAAGCATAATAGTTATGCCTCGTTTGCAGTTCTCTTTCAACTTAACTGACAAGGCATTGTTCTTTGCACACTACGACATATTGTCGCAAAGGCCACAAAGCAGGTCAATATTTAACCCGACTGATTATCTGTACTTGTTAGATAACTCAACTGCTGCTATTAACAACCCTAACTTGAAGCCAGAGAAAACTATCGACTTCGAATTAGGTTTCAAACAGAAAGTAAGCAACACATCAGCTTTCACTATCTCTGCTTTCTACCGCGAATTCCGCGACCAAGTACAGGTGAGGAAGATAATAGATGCTTACCCTATGAGCAGCTACATAACTTACGGTAACATTGACTTTGGTACAACCAAAGGTTTTACCCTAGACTTTGATATGCGCCGCACTGGTAACTTTAGCATGAAGGCTAACTATACCATGCAGTTTGCTGAAGGTACAGGTTCAGATGACCAATCGCAGTTGAACTTGGTTAACTCTAACCAGCCAAACTTCCGTACTATCAACCCGCTTAACTACGACTCTCGCCACATGATCAACGTATCGGCTACTTATAGCTATGGTTCAGGTAGAGACTACAACGGCCCTACAGTTAAAAACAGCCAGATACTATCAAATGCAGGTATCAACCTACAGGTCATGGCCCGTTCAGGCACACCGTACACCGAGCAAACTTATGCTACGCCAGAAGGTTTGGAAGGTTTGCCAGGCAGGCCAATTACTAAAGGTTCTATCAACGGCTCTCGTTTGCCTTGGTACTTCAGGGTTAACTTGCGCGTATGGAAAAACTTCGACTTTACTGTAGGTAAGAAGAAAGAAGACAAAGACAATACACGCCAACTTAGCTTGCAGATATACTGCCAGATACAGAACTTGCTTAACACCAAGAACCCAATTAAGGTATACCGCTACACTGGTACACCTAATGATGATGGTTACCTAACGGCACCTGCTACTATACCTACTATACAGTCGGCACTTAGTGCAAGCGCTTACCAAGATCAGTACTCGGCGTATATTAATCAGCCAGGCAACTATAGCTTGCCTCGCCGTATATTCTTGGGCTTGATATTCGGATTCTAATTATTTATTTGTTGAACCAGAACCTAAGAAAGCATTAATAAATTTTTAAAACTTACAATGATGAAGACGATTGTAAAGAATGTTGCACTAAGCGGTATGTTGCTGCTTGCCGCTGCAACTGCGAACGCAAGAGAGCATGCGAACGATAAGCGTACAATTGACCGCAATTCGTTTAAAACTGAGGCAGGCGACTGTACTACACCGGCTGCCCAGTTCGACTTAGATATAAACAACGTAAGGGCTAGGATGCTAACCGGTGGCGACCTTTGGTGGAACCTTAGCGAGGCGCGCTACGAAGTGCCTAAAGGCGACGGTACTGGTGCCAGGTTGAATGCCATTTTCTCTGGCTCAATTTGGATATCGGGTTATGACCAAGGTGGTAACCTAAAGGTAGCTGCACAGCGTTACCGTGGTACGGGCGATGATTTTTGGCCTGGTCCTTTGAACTCGCAAGGCAATATAGACAAGGCTACATGTACTAAATACGACCGTTTCTTCAACGTACTTGGTAGCAACATTGAAATAGCCCAAACAGCTTTCTTAGGTGGTAACGCTACTGTAGCTGATATACCTAAGGACGTGTTGGCTTGGCCAGCAAAGGGTAACCAATATTTGGCTAGCGATGTAACACTACTAGGTGAAACATTTGTAGTAAACGATAACCTAGCTCCATTTAAAGATTTTGATGGTGATGGTTTCTACGATCCGTTAAAAGGTGACTACCCTTATATACCATGCCGTAACGGCGAAGCTGAAGCTTATGGAGACCAAATGGTTTTCTGGGTAATAAATGATGCAGGTAACATACACACTGAATCGAACGGTCAATCAATTGGCGTGCAAATCAATGCTCTAGGTTTTGCATTCCAAACTACCGATGAGGTGAATAACATGACTTTCTACAAGTACGAGATTGTAAACAAGAACTCGTTGCAGTTGAACAACACCCTTATATCTCAAAACGTTGACCCGGATTTGGGTTGCTTTGAGAATGACTATATAGGTTGCGATGTTGCAAACAGCGTGGGCGTAGTATACAACGGTACTGCAATAGATATAGACTGCCAAGGTATAAGCGGCTACGGATCGGAGCTACCTATGCTAGGTGTTGACTTCTTCGAAGGCCCATTGGCTGATGATGGTGTAACACAATTGGGCATGTCATCTTTCATGTACTACAATAACGATAATAGTAACGACCGTAGCGACCCTTCAAGCGCTCAGCAATACCGTAACTTCCAGGAAGGTAAATGGAAGAACGGTGTGCCAGTAGTATTTGGTGGTAACGGTTTGAACGGTTGTAACTCTACACCAGTTACGCACGTTTTCCCTGGTAACCCATCTGACCCTACACAGTGGAGCGAAGTGAACCCACAGTGCGGTGCCCAGCTTACCCCTGGCGACCGTAGGTTTGTTCAAACTTCAGGTCCTTTCACACTTAAGCCAGGTGTAGCGCAATACGTTACTGTAGGTATAGTGTTTGTGCGCCCGCAAGGTGGTGTAGGCTTAGCTCCTAACTTCAACACTACTATATTGCCTGCTGACCAGAAAGCACAGGCATTGTTCA
>JAFDYM010000056.1 GCA_018267435.1 Bacteroidota bacterium
GCACAGCTCGCATCGGTATGTGAAGTAGTATGGATAACAGCTGTAGGTTGACCTACTGTAATAGGAGTACCGTAAGGCTGTGAACAGCCAAAGTTATCTTGAACTACTACATTGTAAGTACCCGCTGCCAAACCTGTAAATACACTACCAGTTTGGAATGTATTACCGTTATCTATTGAATAGATAAGCGGCGACTGCCCCCCTGTAGCATTAATGCTAATAGACCCCGTATTGCCACCAAAACAACCTGCAGCAGTAGGTGTTACACTATTTATATTAATAGTAGGTACAGAATTTACAAGTGCACCACCAGTAAAACTAGCGGTACGAACACAACCATAAAAATCGGTTATTGAAGTAAACGAGTAAGTAGTAGATGCAGATGGCGGAGTAACAGTTAATGTGCTGCCAGTATTTACACCTGTAGCAGTATAGGTAGTAACCCCATCTGTGTAAGATATATTAAAAGGTCCAGTACCAGTATTGAAGTTCAATGTAAGTGTAGTAGAAGTACCAGGGCAAATAGTTTGTGTACTAGGGTTCAATGAACCATTTGGAGCTGGCCTACCTACGAAAGTTATAGAGTTTGATACTGCAGTATTACCGCATTTATCGCTAGCACGACGGCGCAATACATAGGTAGCATTAGGTGGAACATTATAAGGTGTGTTCCAATCAGGTGTGTTTACACCACCTACACTATTAAATGTTGCACCACCATCGGTAGAAAACTCCCAAGTATATATGATACCACCACCATTTGAATAACCAGATAAACCGCCATTAGCAGAAGCTACATTGCTTATGTATCCCAATGGCGAGTTTTCGCACACGTTTGTGTTATTCAGGTTACCAATGGTACCAGGGTTAATAGGAGGATAGCTAGTAATAGGCACAAAACGAATATCCACTTGATCTGGATTACACAAAGCTGCCAAGCGAATTTCGGCAAGGTCGTTAGCACCTAGTACATAACCGTTAGGGTCGCCAATGGTTACGTTAGATGATACAGAGTTTGAACTATAAAGCTGAGTACCGTTAAGCGAAAATGAAGTTTTATCATCACCACTTATCAAATCTATTCTATACAAACCACAAGGGAAACCATTACGACGCGCACGCAATACAAAGTTATCAGGTGGCACCTCAGAACAACCTACCCAACCTGGAGCACTTGAAGGGCTTGTAAGGTTATTCCAGCTAGCAGCAGTAATGAAATCTACAGAACTAGTTTGATAATAACCATAACGTGCATTAGTATTAGGAATATTCATATCGGTAGTTACAAATGCTTCAACGTTCCATGCATTTGTACCTACACCTGGATCTGCCGCCGCAGGGCAAGTTTTGTACTGAAGCACTGCTGAGTTTTGACCAGCTACCCACTGCCTACAGGTACCGTTCCATGAATTAGTATTTACACGAACAGTACCGTTATAGTTACTAAACCAATCAGTAGATGTTGGCCTTGCGGTACCACACAACTCGCCTCCAGTCCAAGAATCTCTTACTGGAGAAAAAGAGTTGTTATAAGGTATAGCCGTTGAACCCTGAGAAAGGGTCATATCCCAACTAGTACTAGCAGAAGGGGTATTGGTATACCTAAAAGAGTAAATAGTAGCATTCGTTATGTTGAAATCAACATAAGTACCACTACCTACGCTTGGCGCATTTTGCCAAGTGCTGGTAGGTGTAAGTGCGCTACCCGATGGGAATGAGTTGGTACCACATTGCGCAGATGCCAAACTTGGCAACAGCACAAATGCCAACAGTAGGAGCGAAAAATTTGCAGCCCAGAATAGAGGTTTCCTCATACTTAAGGTTTAGGTTTTGTGTTTAATTAGGAACGTCAGGGTTTATCATCGAAACATCAAAAAAAGGTAAGACATTCCGAAACTTGTCGGAAAAATAAGCCGTATAAACTAATTTCAAAAAAAAATCGCCTGTTTTTTATCCAACAGGCGATTTTAATAATGTTATTAGTTAATTATTCAGTGTCATGCAACTATTGCATCATAGTTACAGTCCCCTTCACTACTTCTGTAGAGTTATCGAAGAAAGTAACCTTTAATTGATACACGTAAGTATCAAATGGTAATTTCTTACCATCTTTAGTACCATCCCAACCATCGCTGTTCACACCGTTTAGCTGTTCCGCATTGCGGTACACTTCATCGCCCCAACGGTTAAACACCGATACATCTATCTTATTTGCTCCTAGAATATCGAATGTAAACTTATCGTTCAACTTATCGCCATTAGGCGTAAAAGCCGTAGGCACAAAATACTGTATGGTGCCTTTTACTATTACCAGTACTGAATCAGTAGCAGTACAGCCTATGCCATCGGTAGCTGTTAATACGTATACAAAGCTACTGTCAGGGTTAGCTGTTGTACTTTGGCAGGCAGTACAAGTAAGGCTTACGTTAGGGCTCCATACAAAACTTGTAATACCATTAGGCGAAGAAGCCGAACCGTTCAGTACTACAGGCTGGCCTTTCACGCTTACCACATCGGGCCCCGCACTTACAGGAAAAGCATTTGGCTGAAGTATGGTAAACTCAGTAGTACCCACACAATTATTAATATCTTCTGCTACCACAGTGTATTCGCCCGCAGGCAAGTTGTTGAACAATGGGTTAGTTTGAAAAATACCATTTACGGTAAACTCGTACCCAGGTGTTCCGCCTACAGCCGTAAGCGTAACAGTACCATTGTTACCTGCAAAACATGTAACATTGGTAGGTATGGTGCTTACACTTACAGGGCTAGGCTCGTTAAGTGTAATGGTATTAGTAATAGTACAACCTTTAGCATCGGTAGCTGTAACCGTATATGGCACGTTACCTTGAAGCTTTATAGCCATCAGTGTAGTTTGTCCACTAGTCCATGCATAAGTATATGGTGGAGTACCGCCAGATACATCTACAACAGCATAACCTGTAGCATCGCCAAAACATGCAGGGTCATTGCCACCTATTGAAGCGAACAATTGTGCAGGGCTATTAACTGTCGCTGATAACGATGTTGAACAACCCGAACCGTCGGTAACGGTTACTACATAGCTACCACTTGGTACATTGCTAATGGTAGCCCCTGTAGCGGCAGTATTCCATACGTAGTTATAAGTACCATCGCCACCAGTAGCAGCTACGGTTATGCTACCTGTACTATCGGTAAAGCAATTAGTATTAGTTACCGAAACAACAGATAGCGCTAGAGTAGGTTTTTCGATAATAGTTACCGTTGCGCTTGCTTGGCAACCGTTGGCATCTTGTACCATTACAGTATAGTTTCCTCCATTAAGGCCGCCAAACGTAGGGCTAGCTTGGAAAGAGTTGCCCCCATCGATAGAATATTGTAAAGGAGCGACACCACCAGTTTGGGCTACAGTAACTGTACCATCTGCACCACCTGCACAGCTAACATCGGTTTGGCTTTGTATGCTAGCAGTAAGTGTATACTGCGTAGCCACAGTTGCATTTGTATTTCCTAAACATCCGTTTACATCGCTTACCAATATAGTATATGAACCAGCAGGTAACGCTGTAAAAGTTGAGTTAGGGAAGAACGGGCCATTATTTAAAGAGTAGTTATATGGTGATGTACCACCAGCAGCACTAACGGTTATACTGCCGTTACCATTGCCTGCACAGCTTGCATCTACAACTGTAGCGCTAGCAGTTACTGCTGCAGGTTGAGATAATACAACAGGATTACCAAGGAATTGATAAGTACAGTTATTGGCATCTTGTACTGCTACGTTATAGCTACCGGCAGGCAGGTTAGCAAATATTGAACTTGGCTGCCAAGTAGTACCACCATCTACAGAAAACTGTAGGTTACCGCTGCCGCCGCCAGCAAATATATCTATACGGCCACTGCTAGCACCGTTACAAGCTGCATCTACTTTGTTTACAAATATGTTTACTGGTTGTGGTTGGGTAAGTACTACCGAGTTGCCCGAATAAATTGCTGAACAGCCGTTAGCATCGCGCACTACTATGTTATAGAAGCCGCCTGCCAAGCCAGTAAATACATTGCTGGTTTGGTAGTTTGCACCACCGTCCTTAGAATACTCTAATGGAGCTGTACCGCCTGTAGCTGTAACAGTAATAGTACCGTTAGTACCGCCAGAACATAAAGGGTTGGTACTTGCCACCGAAGTAATAGTAGGTGTACCCACGTTAATAGTTATTAACCTGTAGCTCAAACTTTCGCAGCTACCATTAAAAGTATGCACACGGAATGTAGTAGTAGCTCCTACAAATGGAGTTATTTGCGCACCTATGCCTACTACAAGGTTGGTACCGTTATCATACCATCGGTAGTCGCCACCAAACACTGCTCCGTTAGTTTGCAAAGTTACAAGGCCTGCATTGCATAATGTACTAGCAGTAGAAACTATTGGAGCTGGAATAGGTGGTGTATAACGTGCCAATACTTGCGCACCTATATCGTCGCTACCGAATGAGCTGGTAAATATATCGCCTACCCAAGCATTACCCACTGTAGGAGGAGAAACTATGGTAAGACAAGGTGCTATTGAACGGTAATTGATGGTATTGCTAAGTGTTGAAGGACCAACGTGCTGATCTTCGGCAGAACAACCGCAAAGTATATTAGTGCTGCAACCACAACCACCATCATACACTTGGTCACTACACTGGTCGCATTGCCATTGTAAGAAACCTGTGCTACGGTAGCAGTCAAAACAATCATCTTCCCAAGCTTCGCCTTGTATCATTAAATACTGAGGCACATTAACCGGCGTACTACCTGGCGTACCATAGGTATAGTTCAACAAGTTTACATCCTGAGTGTTTACCCAACCAGTGCTGCTGGTGTTAGTGCCTATAGTGGTACCACCCAAAAAACCAGAGCCATCAAGGTTCGCATTATCGGCACCCCACCATTTCCACCTAAATTCATTTGCGTTCAACTCGCCTGTTAAAGGATCGTCAACGCTTTCTACCCAGCTAGCACCTACCGCTAGGCGGATGTTCATAGCACCATCGTTTAAGGTTTGGGCGCCTGTTTGCCATGCTATGCCTAAGCAAAGCAACACAGTTATTAATTTATATAAAGTATTATTCGTTGTCATTGTTTTCTCTTTACTATTCTATTCAATACTGTTCAGGGGTTTATTATATAGGTTAATGCTGGTTGCTTTCATCAGGATAAGTACCCGCCTTAATCTCATTCAGTATTTTAATTATGCGCTCTCGATAAGCTTGAGCATCAAAATCGGCAGGGAATTTATAATCCTTACCATACAGCTTTTCAAACTCGCTAGGCTGGAAAACAAAATACCAGTTGCGCAGTTGCAGTTGATACTTAAACTCATCCTTAGCATCGTTACCCGTACTTGCCTTTACTGGCTTCTCCAAGTTTATATCGCTGCCAATAAACATAGGCATATAGTTAAGCGCATAGTAGCCGGTATAGCTAGGATTAAGCGCCGTAAGTTCAGGCGTATTCAAAAAGTTTTGATACTCCTCTGGATACAGCCTTTGCCATGTTGCCACGTTGCCATCATAGTTTATGGCTTCTTGTTCAAGGTTGGTGCTGTTCAAATTAGGAAGAGGAAAGTGAGGGAAGGCCTCGCTTCTTTTAGCATCGCTAATATTAGCAGCTTTGTACCATTGGTAAAAAGAGCTAGAAAATACAGGTGCCTTAGCGGCCTCGGCAATACCTACAGTTGCCCAAGCTATGTTCAGCTTCTTTACATCTGAAAGTTGGTTAAAGTCAGCCCATTCCTTAGGGTACTCTTTTACCCATGCATTTACCTCGTCTATAGTATAACCATCTTTGGCTATTACCTTGCTTAGGTGCGGAAAGTCTTTCTTTAAATTAGTGGTAGAAATGTTTGCATAGGTTATAACCTCGGCAAACGGGTTTACGTTTTGCTGTGCGCTAAGCGTACCTATGGCTAGCATGGTGCTGGCCAACAAGGTACTAAGGCGCTTTCTTGTCAGGGAGTGGGCCATATATTTCTTGTTTATCAAGTAAGTTATCCAAATATATGCTAAAGGATACAAAAAACAACTTCTTGGTTGCGCCACTATATTTTTTAACCTAAAAGCAATACTTGTCTTGCTCAAAACTGTGAGCAAAACACCTTCTCAAAACCTTGAGATACATGCAAAAAAGGTGGCACAAAAAGGCTATATTTTAAACAAAAAACAATACATTATTAATTGACAAACAATAAGCTATAAAAAATAAAGGGCGACAACCAGCTTAAAAAAGGTGACAATGCCACCTTTGCCAAGCAACAGCAAAGCCATGATTTTTCTCATTGCTTAACTTATTGCGTTTCAACACCTCTTATTATTCAAAAAGATATTAACAAGTATTAGGGGGTTCTGAGGATAAAATAGCTGCGCCAATAAGGTGTTTTGAGGCATATTTTCAGTAAATTCGCGACTGCCCAAAAGGTTTTTGCCACCAAAGCGGAAAATCGGGCTTAAAACGAGCTAAAAACATGAGCACAGGTACCGAAGAAACAATTATGGAGGAAACTAAACCGAAACCCGAATACTCGGCCAGTAGTATTCAGGTACTAGAAGGCCTAGAAGCGGTGCGCAAGCGCCCGGCCATGTACATTGGCGATACAGGTGTAAAAGGCTTGCACCACTTGGTATACGAAGTAGTAGATAACTCGATTGACGAGGCACTAGCCGGCTATTGCAAAAACATATTCGTAAGCATACTACCGGGCAACGCTATAAGCGTGCGCGACGACGGCCGCGGTATACCTACCGATATACACCCTAAAGAAGGCGTAAGTGCCCTACAGGTGGTAATGACGGTACTACACGCGGGTGGTAAGTTCGATAAGGATACGTACAAGGTATCGGGTGGTTTGCATGGTGTGGGTGTAAGTTGTGTTAACGCGCTTAGTACCCACCTTAAAACCGAGGTACACCGCAACGGCAAAAAGTTTATACAGGAGTATAGCGAGGGCAAACCCTTGTACCCTGTTAAGGAAGAAGGCACTTCGGACTACCGCGGTACTATCCAAACTTTTCAGCCCGATGCTACCATTTTTACTACTACCACTTATAACTACGATACCCTAGCGGGTCGTTTGCGCGAGTTGGCTTTCCTAAACAAAGGTATAAGCCTAACACTTACCGATGAGCGCGAGCCACAAGAAGACGGCACTTTCTTCTCTACCAACTTTTACAGCGAAGGTGGTTTGATAGAGTTTGTAAAGTTTTTGGATAGCACCCGCGAGCCTATAATACCTGAGCCGGTATATGTAGAAGGTGGCCGCGACAGCATAGCGGTAGAAGTAGCCCTACAGTACAACACCAGCTATAGCGAAAACGTACATAGCTACGTTAACAACATCAATACCATTGAAGGTGGTACACACGTAGCGGGTTTCCGCCGTGCGCTTACCCGTACCTTCAAGTCTTTCGGCGATAAGAACAAGTTGTTCGAAAAGCTGAAAGTAGAGATAACA
>JAFDYM010000057.1 GCA_018267435.1 Bacteroidota bacterium
CATAGGCCTTTTCAAAATACACCAGCGCACTATCTACCATATTCTGCTCCAAATAGGTTTTACCTATGTTTACTATAGGCTCATAGGTATTAGGGTTGCGGTCCAAATAGCGCATGTTTACACCAATAGCCTTATCGTACTGCTTTAACATAAAGTAGGTATAGCTAAGGTTAGAGGCCGCATCTAGCTGATCGGGGAAGCGTTCAACATACTTTTCGTAGTATTCAACAGCCTTGGCAAGATTACCACGGCTTTGTTCAAGCCTGCCCATGGTAAAGTATGGCTTGGTAAAATCGGGTTTTATGCGCACCGCATTCTCATAATACACCATAGCAGAGTCGAAACACTGGCTGCCCTTGCGCTTATCGCCCAAGCTTGCATATTGTTCGCCCAGCAGTGTATAGGTATTGCCTATGTCATACCATGGGTTCATAAACGGAGCATAGAGCCTAGTAGTTTGTTTATAGTGCTCAATTGCCTGCTCCGATAATGCCATGCGCTTTTGTATATCGTTCTGCGCGGCAGCAGCCCTAAATAAATGCACACCTAGCAGGTATTGCCCTTGTGCCGAATTGGGCACCACCTTAATATCTTTACTAAATAGCTGCACATGGTTTTCCCAATCTTGGTTTCGGGCTATAGTAAGGCCACTATATGCAAGCAGAATAACTACCAAAGCCCCCTTAAGGCCACTTGGCATATTGGCAAAGCTTACACTTTCTTCGCTCAGCACATTTTTGAATAGTACAGATAGCAGATACACAAACAATAAGGCAAAACCTATACTAGGTACCAATAGGAACCTATCGGCCATTATACCTGGCACGGGCACCAGCAAGCCGCTATAAGGCGAAATAGACACCAAGTAGAACAATATGCCAAAGGCTATAATAGGCTTTCCTCTAACATAAAACAAAGCTATACCTAGCAATACCAAATGAAGCAGCAAGGAAACAATTGACCCTGGGTTAGACATACCTACTTTATCCAAGTACGGATAGCCATAATAAAAACTCATAGGATATGGGATGAAGGTCATTTTCAAGTACCGGCCTAATACCATAAACGCAGTACCCAACTTAGTGCTAACAGTCTCACTACCATCGAAAGGCCACTCATGGTAAATAAGTTCGCGGTTAGCCTTTACGGGCGTAATATCAGGCGCATTTACATTCCTTATGTTGGTATAAGTATAATCAATAGCCGACGAAACCGACCTGTAGTTATTTACTGGGTTCAGGCTAAAATATACTGTAGCCGCTATGGGTAACAATAGCACCAAAGCCTGCTTGGCATACTTACCTTTGCTAAAGTAAAGAGCGGCAAAAACTGCATATAAAATAAGAAAACTAACATACCTCCAGTCAAGCTGGGCTGCGCCAATACTTTTATAAACAAACCATGATGCTGTTAGGGCAATAAGCACTAATGACACCATTAACAACCTACGATTATAGATACCCACAAAAAGTAGCAACCCTATAAACAAGCTTTGATGCAGTATAAATATGCTTACGGCTGCAAACAAGGCGTAGCCTAGCCATCCTACAATATTGAACTTCCTATCCTTATCCAATACCAAAATGGCTATAAAGCCCAATACTAGGCCACTATAAAATGAAAATGCGCCTCCACCCATTCTAGCTATCAAGTATACCCCCAGCAATAATATGGGTACGCTTACCACAAGCTGCATGGCGCGGTTGCCCCCTATGTATATAGCCCCTAAAAGCAATAAAGGTAAGCCCATTAACCATGCATTGCCTAAGTATATACCAAAGGCACTTATTGCTAATGCCAAGCCACACGCCAACACAAAGGGCACAAAAACAATAGGATATTTTATAAAAGCAAACTTCTCATTAGCAGTTTCATCTTCCGCTTGCTGTGTGGGCGCACTGGCTTTAAGGTTAGCCATAGCATACTTTATCGATTCAACTAAGCCACCTGCGTTCTTTAATGCATATAAAGCCAACACTACTGCGTATACCGCCACTGCTAAGCCAGCCACTTGCACTACTGCATATAGCCTTGCCAGCACTAGCGCCGGCGGCAACAGTAATGTAACAACTAGCAATATGCTAGCCAAGTTAGCCTGTGTAAGCAGCACTAAAGCCAACGGTACCAATACTACAAATGTTATGGCAGTACTTTTCGAAAGCATGGCCAGCAACATCATAATAGGTACCAATGCTAGCTGCCACCACGTTTTTTCTTCAGCATACCTTACAGCAAACCATATAGCACTGAGACCAAAGAACATGGCCATTATTTCGTCGCGGTTTTTAATACTAGCTACCACCTCGGTATGTATAGGGTGTGCCGCATATATGATTGTAGCCAGCAAAGGAAAAATAATACTATAAGTGCTAAATAGTTTTCGCAACAACAAAAACAAAAACGTACACATAAAAGAGTACATAAGCACATTTATAAAATGGCTGCGTTTTGGCCCCTCGCCTATAAATGACTTTTCGATAGCAAAGCTTATCAATACCATAGGACGGTACTCATACTCATAACCTGCCTTATCTTGATAATAGGGCGAGGTAAGGATTTCGGGTATAGCACTTATACCCTTGCTGGTAAGCCTATGGTTACGTGTCACCAGCTCATCATCCATATTATAATCGTTGAATATGGAATTGGCATAAATAAGGAATGAAAATACAAACACCAATAGAGCACCGGCATTCTGCACGCTTAAGCCAAACATAGGTTTGGATACCGCTTTGTTATTTACTTTCCCATCTGGGGTTTGGTATTGTTTTGCCATAGTGCTATATACCTAACTCTGTTATTACTTTCCAAACTACAAATTTCAGTTTATCGCTTAGGCGCTGGGGCCTTACCAACTCTTCTTCCTTCAAATCTGGTTTATACTTTTTTAAAACACCCACATAGTTACGGTAATAATTCATCAACACCTCATCATCCCCATCTACTATCTCGCGTATGGCAGTATCATTAAAGTGTATAAATACCACTGGATATTTGCCATCTATTAATACCTGCCCATCCACCACCTCGCGCCTACATACTTCGGTATTCCACCCCGCCACATTACAGCCTTTATGACGTATTATATATGCTGTCTCCTCCAGTACGGGTACTAAATCCAAATACTTTTGATCATCGAAAAGGCCACGAATGGCACTCTTCTCGCAGCGGTAAGCACAGCAATCGGCCCACCATTGCAAAGTATTGATGCTAGCTGCCGATGCTCCCACAAAACCAGCATTGTACAAACCCACCCGAAAATTAGCCTCAAACCAATTCTGATCGCGCTTGGGATTATTCTTGTAATAGTGCGGCGTAAGCAGGAACGAATGCTTATCT
This sequence comes from Bacteroidota bacterium, assembly GCA_018267435.1. Classification (GTDB taxonomy): domain Bacteria; phylum Bacteroidota; class Bacteroidia; order Chitinophagales; family LD1; genus Bog-950. Next base: position 3,340 of record JAFDYM010000057.1, read on the forward strand.
AACAAATCAAAAAGAAAATCGCTGCTGAAGTAAAAGAACAGGTCGTTATCTAAATAAATAATCTTGTTGCTTATACCCTGCTGCATCAAAAATTTCATAAACACAGGCTTCATGCTCCAGCGCAGCTTATCCTTCTCGTACTTGTATTTATTTGCTATCTCCTCTCCTATGGATATGCCCTTTAGGTCGGCCAAATCCCAAAACGTGCAATCTTTAAAAGTAAAATTTTTGTTACCGTCTATTACCAAAACGTGTAGCATATTGCTGCCTGTTGCGCTAAGCGAATCGGCCAATGCATACGTTTTGTACATGTGGCTAACAGTGGTAATGGTGCAGAAATGGTTCACAGGTGCGCAATTTACTATTTGTTACTTGTTAAAATAGCTATCAAGCGTGCTTTTTAAGAACTGGGCATATTGCCTATGCCCTTCATTGTTCAAATGCCCATCTGGGTACGGCACATAATACTCATTCTGGCTAGGCGGAAATACCCATAGTGTTTTCAGCCCGGCCTTGCTCAATAAACTACTATATCGCTCCTCCAAATCCTGTTTGCTTTTTCCCGCTTCTTTCAATTCAGGTATTAATACAAACTTTACAGGTACAGCATTTTGCTCCGCAACACTTTTTACTTGCTGCAAATAGGCAAGCGATACAGAAGAATCTTTGCGCTTACGTTCATACTGTAGCTTCTCTTCTATCCTAAACTTACCTGCATACAGCCGGCTTAGCAAGGCACTTTGCGCTATCAGCTTCTCGTACCACTTGTTTGGTTTCTTTAAAAAATACTTCTCATTAGCTATGTAGTAATAGGCATCGTGCGCATTGGCAAAATGTTTACCATCCATATTGGCACTTATGGCACCAGCGTTGGTCCAATACCCTATTGGCTGGTTAGGCACTATTTCTCTAGGTTTTTCCATTAGGTCGTTACCCAAAAAGAAAAACACAAAAACATAATCAGGCTTTACTATAGGAATGTATTGCTTCGCAACCTCGGCATATTGCGCCGGGTCGGTAGCAGGTATACCTGCATTCAGCACTTCGTACTTCTCAGTATTCCGTAGTATATCGGCAAAGCTGCTATCCCTAAGCGGTGTTGAACTTAGGCCCCATACAAAGCTATCTCCTATCAGCAATACTTTCTTTTTACCTGTTCGGGTAGAATCAAACTCGGGGCTACGGAAGCCATCGGCATTTATGTATACGCTGTCATGTTCTGCCCAATAGGATTTATCTGCTACTTGTAGCCCCATATCATTTACATAAAAATCATTTATCACATAGAGCGAATCTACTGGCTGAAACCAAAGCCA
>JAFDYM010000058.1 GCA_018267435.1 Bacteroidota bacterium
AGGTCTTTGTTTTTGAATACCTCATCCTTTAGCTGAAAGCCATAGAACTGCGTAGCAAATTCTGGTATGTTTTGAAACTGGAACTTGGCATACTCCCCTTTCAATTGTTTGTTGGCATCTAGTATTTCATCTATCATATCGAAAGGCAAGCGGTACTTCACCTCTAGGTTACCCTTCTTAAACTCGTTCATGTCAGTCTTGTCTTCTTTAATAAAAGATACCTTGATGCCATCGAGATATGGTAATTGGTTACCGTGTTCATCTACACCCCAGTAAGCTTCGTTGCGTACTAGTATTACCGCTTCATCTTGCTTTAGGTTTTTCAATGCAAACGGACCTGTACCCACCGTATGGTAAAGTATATCTCCTTTGTATTTATCCATCGCCTCTTTAGGAAAAGCCGATGCAAAAGGCAATGCCATCCTCTCCAAAAAATCAGCGTATGGCTTTACCAATGTTATCTCTAGGGTATAGTCATCTATTGCCCTTATACCTGCCACAGGAGCTACATTGGCAGCTTTGGCCTTGGTAGCGTCATAGTGCTCGGCAGCGCCTTTTATAATATCGCGATAAAAGGTAAAACCTTGATTCTTGTTATCATCGCTACAAAGCAAATTTAGGCTGTACACAAAATCCGAAGCCTTTAGCTCGCGCCCCTTGCCACCTTCAAAGCATTTGTCGTCGTGAAACTTTACGCCCTTTCGAATTTTAAAGGTGTATACTGTAGCCGTGCTATCTACCGTCCAGTTTTCAGCCAGTTGCGGCTCTATGGTAAGGTCTTTGGTATTGAACATTACCAGGCCCTCATACACTTGCGATACTATGCGGTGGCCCACCACCTCGGTTATACCCAAGGGGTATAGGCTTTTCAAAAACTCAGTTTCGTTGTAGCGGAATACCCCCCCGTACTTCAAGCCGCCTTTGGCAGCCCTTGTTTCTACTTTTTTGCTTTCGCCGCCACCACATGCAGCCAGCATAAGCAATGCAATTAAAGTTACCGCTAACCTAAGGTGTACCTTCCTCATACCATGTAAATTTTGTTTTGCGAATAAAACGAAATAATGCCGAAACACTTGGTAAGATTTTGGTGGTTTACGGAAAATATGACCCAAAGCCATTCAGTACCTTTAGGCATTGAATAACCAAAAAGAAACAGCACAAAACATGAAAGCAATTAAACAATTTATGATTGCAGCACTAGTATTAGTAGCAGCAACAGCCTCTGCCCAAAAACTGAAGGAAGACGAAGGCAGCTTTGCTGCCCTTAAAGGACAAAGCAAAGTAAACGTAGAGTTTGACTACAGCAACTTTATGGTGGGCAAAATGACAGAGAAGGATTACCTAGAAAAAAGGACCAAAGAGCTAAACGAAAAAGAAGCAGGCCGTGGCGATAAGTGGAAAGCATTATGGGTAAGCGACCGCAAAAACCGTTATGAGCCTCATTTCTACGAACAGTTCAACAAACAATCGGGTATTACAGGCGGTTCGTTCCCCGATGCTAAGTATACCATTGTAGTAAAGGTAACGCGTATAGAGCCGGGATTTAATATACCAATGGTAATGCAGAAAAATGCCGAAAACGATACGCAGCTTACCTTGGTAGAAACCAGCAATAAAGGCAAAGCACTAGGCAAAATAACTGCTACCAAGGCAGTTGGCCGTACCTTTGGCGGCAACGATTGGGATACTGGTGTACGTATCGAAGAATCGTTTGAGCTGCTAGGCAAAACACTTGGCAAGTATATAGCCAAGCTATAATAGCTATAGCTTAATAAATCAAAAGCGGCTGCCCTTCGAAAGAAAGGCAGCCGCTTTGCTATAATATAGCAGGTATTAGTAACCTACTAAGGGAATGTAACTAATAAAGCTTTGCTCCTCCTACCATCATAAGCACGGTTCAATATTTGGTTTTCCGAAATTCTTACGAAGTCATCTGGGTTCAAATTCATCTTTTTCTCGCGATAGTCGAAAAACTTACCTTTAGATACTGCACCATCTTTCTCTATTTTGGCATATACCAAAAAGCCACCCGCGCCCGATATGTGGTAAGCAGGTTCTTTATCCTTTGCCAATGCTAAGTTCTTTACGTTGTCGGTATATAGAAAATAGTAATCGCCTTCGTATTCAAACATTTCGTACGACATGTTACCTAGTACAAAATCTTCGCCAGTAAACAATACCGTGCTTGTACCTTTTTGGCGCTTAGGTATTTTTCGGCACCATTCTACTTCACCTGCAGCACTTATCTTTATTGCCAATATGTCTTTGTAGTAATAATCATAGCGGAAACGAGGACCAGCATTTGTCATATACATTCTCCATATTACAAATGCCTCTTCGCCTGCTACTACTATACTGCCATCGGCATTGTATAGTATTTGCTTTATTTTCAAGTTCGAAGCTTCTATATCTTCATCTTTCTCTTTTTCTTCTAGCTTACGCTTAGCCCTTGCCGATATAAACTCTTTAAGTACTTCCGAAGGAAATTCATAGTAACCTTTATTTATTGGGCTTATGCGGTTATCTTGGCCAATTTTCAAGGTAAAAACACCGTCGCTGCTACTTTTAGCATTGTTAGAATAATAACCCGTGCAATACAAATCGCCTTGCTCGTTATCTATTATCCTTATCTCGTTTACATAGTATTTTTCAGTACCTAGTTTCAGGTTCTTTACATCGCCACTTGGCGTTACCTTCATTACTTCGTAGTGGTATCCGCGGTTACCTTTTTTGTCTTTTTCTTTTTTGGCACCATCATACACTTTCATAAGCAAAAATGCGTTGCCGTTCTTATCGGTAGCATAATCTTTTATGCTCATCATCTCCTCGGGGTAAGGCATGGTTACCTCTTTGCTCCACATCTTCTTCGCATTTTCGTCAAACACGTTAAAGCCCACAGTTTCTTTGCTCTTCGAGTCATCTCGGCTAGTATGCAACAGCCTGTAGGTAACAAGCATTATCTTATCATCTTTACTTTTTACAAACTGAAACTTACCCGATTTTTGGGTAGCAATCATCATAAAGCCACCATAAGGCGATGTGCCTTCAAGCTTAGATACAGTTATTAGGTCGCGGCTTTGGCCTACGGCTTTACCAGTCTTTACATCTATCTGCTGTATATTTAAGTGTTCCTTTTCTGCTTTTTTATCCCAAGTGCTAAAAAACCAAAAGTATTTATCGCCCAATTTAGTAAACTGGTCGTTCATAAAACTTGCTGGCATTTTCGATATATCTGCCACATCGGTTTTGCTTACCGAAAGTTTGCTATCAAACCTTTGCATAGATAAATCTTTGCCTGGCTGGTAGCTAAGCTGCACTATGCCATCCTCTTTCGAGCCTATTATACCTAGGTCCCAGTGCTTTTTAGGTAATTCAAATTCAGATCCGAACGTAACCTTGAATTTGTCGATTGTTGTGGTTTGTGCCATAATAGGCAAAGCCGCACCCAACATAAATGCGTAACTAATGAGTTTTTTCATGTCTATAAGGTTTTGTGCGAATATATTCCGCAATAGACATGTTTTGCAATTTCTGCTACATATTATTTTTCGAAAAAATGATATTTCGAACAAATTAAAAAGGGCTGCCAATAGGCAGCCCAGCAAGTTTTATAGCTATGCGCTATATCGTTATGTTCAATATCTCAAAGTCGATAGAGCCGCCTGGGGTATGCGCAGTAGCTATATCGC